>JBJMGZ010000052.1:0-4720 GCA_045807605.1 Thermoanaerobaculia bacterium
CCGTCCGGCCGGGGGAACCGCCGCAGGTGGACGGCGAGGCCGCGGCCGACCTTGCGATAGCGGCCGGCGGGGAGAGGCTGGGTGTCGGTGTCCTCGCGGTATCCCTCGGCGCGCAGGTCCGAGATCAGCAGGCTGACCGGATAGCTGCGGCCGGGGGCGATCCGCGTCGCCTTGGCATACAGCCGGGAAGGCTGGCGGAACGTCAGGTCCTCGAACTGGCTCGTGACCTGCCAGAACGGCCGGATGACAAAGGCGCCGACCGCCAAAAGGACCAGCGCGAGGATGGCCCACTTGAGCCGGGAGCGCCGCCGTGGCGCCGGAGGCGGAGGGATGTTGCGGGTGCGGGCGGGCTGCATTCCGGAGGACCTGGGGTGCAAGAAAGGCGCCTGTGTTACCCGCCGTTGTCCGCCAGCAGTCCCGGCTCACCCAGCCAGTGCACCTCCAACTCGCTGCCTTCGAGTTTCCGGACGAGCCTCTCGTCCGCGGTCACGAACGGGACTCCCAGGTGCTGAGCCAGGGTGACGTACGAGGCGTCGTAGACAGAGATCCCGTGCGTCAGAGCCAGATCCAGCGCTTCCTGGAACAGGAGGGAGTCGGAAAACCGTTGCAGAGCCAGAGCGCCGAGGGAGCTGAGAGCTTCGCTCGCCCGGGCGGTCGGATAGTCAAACCGGCGGACGTACTTCCAGAGGATGTTCCCACACTCGAGATAGAAGAGGTCGGGGACGAAGATATGAAGAGGCGGCTCCCAGGCGAGCCCTTCGAAGAGCTCCGCCGCTCTGTCAGAAAGCTCCTCCTCCACGAAGAGCTTGATCCCGACGCTGGCGTCTACCACCAGCTCCAGGCTCAACGATCGCGATCCTCACGGAGGAGCGTCGTGCTGTCCGGCGCCCCTACGTCTGCGGGACGGAAGAAGCGCCGCCTCCGGATCTCGTCCAATACCTCTCGCTGGGAGGGCTTCCTGTCATCCAGGGCTCCCCGTAGCAGGACGACCACCTCGGCGCTGAGAGAGCGGTTGCTCGACTCCGCCTTGTCGCGCAGGCGCTGATAGATCTCATCGGGAACGTTCCTTACGTGCAGGGTCGCCATGCCGGTATCTTCGCGCAGGCGGTTGCAGAATGCAACCAGAGCTACTCGCACCCCGCGAACGCCGACGTGTCCTGGACCGGCCGGAACGCCGTGCCGCGGGGATTCTCGTAGACCTTCACCGCGCCGGTCTTGGTGTCCTCGACCGTGATCCGCATCTCCACGTCGGTCAGGCCGGCGGCGAAGACCCAGAAGCGGTCGTTGAGGGTGCAGCCGTCCACGACCTTGAGGAAGACTTCGACGTTGCTCTGGTTGAAGAACCAGAGGTAGCCGGTGTCGTCCGTCAGCAGCGCGCCCTGGGCGGGCAGCGGGGTGGCGCCCGGGGCGGTGACGAACTCGGCCGTCACCCGGAAGCGGCCGTTGCGCAGCATCACGAGCTCTGCGGTCGCGGACAGATCCTTGGCCGCCGCCAGGGCGGTCCCCGGACCGCAGGCCAGGGCGCTGGTGTCCTGGATCGGCTGGAACGCCTCGCCGGCGGGGCTGTGGTAGATCTTGACCGCCCCGGTAAGCGAGTCGGCCACGGTGATGTCGGTCCGGACGTTCGTCAGGCCGGCTGCAAAGACCCAGAAGTGGCCGTTGAAGCCGCAGGCGTCGAGCACCTTGAGCAGCACCTCCACGTTGGACTCGCTGAAGAAAAAGGCATAGCCCGTGTCGCCGGTCAGGGGCTTGGTGAACCCCGGTCCGGCGTTTCCCTGCGCCGCCCAGCCCATCTTCACGCGGAAGCGGTTGCCGTTGAGCTGCAGCGAGTCGCCCGGCTGGAGCTCCGCCCGCGACAGGACGCCGCCCCCGGCCGAGGAGACGTACAGGAGGTGCGGGTTCACCGGATCGAGGACGATGTCCCCCATCTCGAGGCCCGCGAGCCGCCCGTCGTTGAACGGCAGCCAGGTCGCGCCCGCGTCCGTGCTGCGGACGATCCCTCCCCCGAAGCTGGTGGCATAGAGCCGCGACGTCTGGAAGGGGTCGATGGCGATTCCTTCCACGTTGAAGAAGGGGATGCCATTCCCTCTGAAAGACCAGGTCGCGCCGCCGTCGGTGCTTTTGTAGAGGATCTCGTTCTGGACCGCGGCGTAGATCACGTTCGCATTCTTGGGATCGATGGCGAGGGTGTTGATGGCCTGCCCTTCCAGGCCGTCGATGTCGAGGAGCGCCCAGGTCGCGCCGCCGTCGGTGCTCTTGTACAGGCCGCTGTCGAAGTCGCTCGCGAACAGGGTCTGCGGCGCGCTCGGGGCGATGACCACAATGCGCGGCGCGAACCCTTCCCCGCCCGGCGCGGCCGGGCTCCAGGTGAGGCCGCCGTTCAGGCTCTTGGAGATTCCCTCGGGGAATCTCGACAGGTACAGGGTCGAGGGGGTCTGCGGGTCGATGGCAATCCAGTTGCCGCCGGCCTGGTCGGCGTTGATCAGGACCCAGGTGGCTCCACCGTTCTGGCTGCGGAGGAAGCCCTGGTTGGTGGCGGCATAGAGGAGCGACGGCGTCTTCGGGTCCAGCGCGAAGGTGCGGACGCCGGAGATGGCGCCGAGCCGGGACCAGGTCGCGCCGGCATCGGTGCTCTTGTACAGATCACTCAGGCCCACCAGCGTGTACAACACCCCGGGCCGGTGCGGGTCCACGGCCACCTGCGTGGCGAGGGTGGCCGTGAGGCCGGCGTTGGAGGGGAGCCAGGCCCCGCCCCCGTTCGTGCTCCTGTAGATCCCTTCTGAAGTCCCCAGGAGGTAGTTCGACGCCGAGAATGGATCGAAGGCGACGGCGTGGTTGACGAAATTGTCCTCGAACACGGAAGTCCAGGATCCTCCGGCATTCGTGCTGCGATACACCTCGAAGAAACCGATAGCGAGCAGGGTCGAAGGCGACGCGGGATCGATGACGACCGCTCTGATCTCCTTCTCCGCCAGGCCGGCCGGCGCCCACGTCTGGCCATGGTCGGTCGTCTTGAAGACGCCGTCCGAGGTGGCGGCGTAGAGGATCTGCGTGGTCGTGGGATCGATTGCCACGCCGTAGAGGGAATCAGCGTGGAGCCCGAGCACCGGGACGAAGGTGCCGCCGGCGTCCTGGCTGAAATAGAGGTCCTGGGAGGTGCCGGCATAGACGTGGGACGGCAGGAGCGGATCGGCCTTCATGAAGGTGATGTCGTCACTCCCCGGCAGGGTGGCGCCCGGGGTCCAGGACGCGCCGCCGTCGGTGCTCTTGTAGGTCGTACTCCGGATTGAGGCATAGAGCGTCTGGGGGTTGGACGGCGCCAGGGCCAGGGCGCGGACGAAACCGATGAGGGTGGGCGTCTGCCAGGTGCGGCCCCCGTCGTCGCTCCTCTGAACACCCCCGAACGTGGCCACGTAGAGGGAGCCGGGGGAGCCGGGAACGACCTCCAGGTCGCCGATCCAGGCGTCGGTCAGGCCGAAGCTGGCGGCGGTCCAGGTCGCGCCGTGGTCTTCGCTGCGGTAGACGCCGCCGAAGGTGCCGGCATAGACGACCCCGGGATCGCCGGGGTCGAACGCGAGCTCCTCGACCGTGCCGCCGAACGGGCCGCCGGTGGTCCAACGGTTCAAGCCGGCCCGCGCGGGGGCAGTGAAGACGAGGGCCAGACAGGCCACGAGGAAGAATCGGCGCATCGCTCACCTCCGGGAAGGCTCGATTATACCGGAGGAGGGGCAGGGCTGCTATCATCCCCGGCTCTATGATCGCGGTTTCCGACCTCGGCAAGTCCTTCGGGCAGCAGACCCTCTTCGAGGGGGTCTCGCTGCAGTTCAACCCTGGCAACAAATATGGCCTCGTGGGGGCCAACGGCTCGGGCAAGTCCACGTTCCTGCGCATGCTGACCGGTGAAGAGCTCACCAGCGAGGGCACGATCAACATGCCCAAGCGCCTCAAGCTGGGCGTGCTCAAGCAGGACCACTACCGCTACGAGCACATGCCGATCCTCGAGGTCGCCATGATGGGCAACCACGAGGTCTGGGAGGCGATGATGGAGAAGGAGCGCCTCCTCGAAAACGCCGCCGAGGAGTTCGACGCCGACCGCTACGCCGACGTCGAGGACCTCATCCTGCGCCACGACGGCTACACCCTCGAAGCGCGGGCCGGTGAGATCCTGGAGGGCCTCGGCATTCCCACCGAGGTGCACAGGAACGCGCTCTCGACGCTCTCGGGCGGCTTCAAGCTGCGCGTGCTCCTCGCCCAGGTGCTGGCCGCCGAGCCCGACGCCCTGCTCCTCGACGAGCCCACGAACCACCTGGACATCCTCTCCATCCGCTGGCTGGAGAAGTTCCTGATGGAGTACAAGGGCACCGCGGTCGTCATCTCCCACGACCATCGCTTCCTCGACAACATCTGCACTCACATCGTGGACGTGGACTACGAGACGATCATCCTCTACCCGGGCAACTACACGGCCTTCATGGAGGCCAAGGTGGGGAACCGGGACCGCAAGGAGGCGGAGATCGAGAAGCGGGAGGCGGAGATCGCCCGCCACAAGGAGTTCGTGGACCGCTTCAAGGCCAAGGCCACCAAGGCTCGCCAGGCGCAGAGCAAGATGAAAATGATGGAGAAGATCGTCATCGAGCGCCTCCCCCAGAGCTCGCGCCGCTATCCGACGTTCAAGTTCAAGCAGGTCCGGCCGAGCGGCCGGCAGGCGCTGGAGCTCGAG
>JBJMGZ010000053.1:0-7620 GCA_045807605.1 Thermoanaerobaculia bacterium
GCCTGATCCTCCGCCGCTTCCGGGACCGGGATCTGGAACCGTTCCTCGTCTACCGCAATCACCCGGAGGTGGCGCGCTACCAGAGTTGGGTGCAGTGGACCTGGGAGCAGGGGCTCGACTTCCTGCGCGACCAGCAGCGGGTGAGCCCCGGCGACCTGGGCCGCTGGTTCCAGTACGCCCTGGAGCTCAAGGAGGGCGGCGCGCTGGCGGGGGACTGCGGGATCTGCCTCAAGATCGAGAGGCCGCGCACCGCCGAGGTCGGCTTCTCCCTCGCCCCCGAGCACCAGCGCCAGGGGCTGGCCTACGAGGCCGTGTCGCGGATCGTGGAGCACGCCTTCCGCGAGCTGGGAGTGGTGCGGGTCGTGGCGACCGTGATCCGCGGCAACGACCGCTCGGCCGCCCTGCTCGGCCGGTTGGGCTTGAGCCACGGGACGCCGGAGAGGGTCTGGTTCAAGGGCCGGTGGGCTGAAGAGCTGCGGTTTTCTCTGGAGCGGGCGGACTGGCTGCTGCGCTAGGCATCCTGCCGCCGAGACGCGGATGCCCCCCTGTAGAGACGCCCCGTGGGGCGTCTCCTCCGAATCGAGCCACCCCGGCCTCAGTCGCCGCTGCGGAGACGCCCCCCGGGGCGTCTCTACAGGGGTCGATGAACCCGGTGTAGGGGCACCCCTTGTGGGTGCCATGGAGTAGGGCGGCCACAAGGGCCGCCCCTACGGGCCGCCGCGCTCGCGGGCCTCCTCCAGGAACTTTTGGAGTCGTCCGGATCGGGCATAGGTCCCGCTGTCCGCCGCGGCCTTGAGTCCGCCCCTGGCCGCGGCTTCGGCCTCCGCGGGGGTCCCGCGTGCGAGCGCGGCTTCGGCCAGGGCTTCCGCGGCGCGGAGCTGCAGCGGACGATGGCCCAGGCGCTCGGCCTCGGCGTGGATCTCGCGCAGCTCGGAGAGGCGGCCGCTGAGGCCCGCCTGCACCAGCCGGGCCTGCAGGAGCGCCACGACCGCGCCGCTCGCCTTCGCCTCGGCGACCGCCCCGGCGGCGGCGCTCCGGGCCGCTTCCGGATCTCCCTTTTGCCGGTGCCATTCGGCACGCAGCCGGAGGAGCTCGGCCTTCTGCTCGCGGCTGCCCTCCTGCGCGAGGAGCTTCCCGGCGGCGTCCAGCCTCTTGCCCGCGTTGTCGAGATTCCCCATCTCCATCCAGGTCTCGGCCTCGGCCAGGGTGAACTCGGCCTGGCCGCGCAGGTCCTCCAGCTCCTCGAGTACCGTCAGGGCCTCGCCGAAGGAGGAGAGCGCGGCCTGGAAACGGCCCTGGAGGAGAGCGATGCGGCCGATGTGGCCGAGCGAGGCCGCGGTCGCCTCCGGCAGCTCCAGCTCGCGGCTCTCGCGCAGGGCGTCGAGGAACGACTTGAGCGCGGCGTCCCAATCGCCCTGGGCGATCTGGAGCATGCCCAGATCCTGCTGCCCGTAGACGATTCCGCCGCGGTCGCCGGCGCGGCGGGAGAGCTCCAGCCCCTGGCTCCAGTAGACCATCGCATCGTCGAAGCGGCCCAGCAGGTAGCTCGACCAGCCGACGTTGCGCAGGCTCTCGGCCAGCGCGAGCGGCTGGCCCAGCGGCCGCCGGAGCTGCAGGCCGCGGCGGTAGTGCTCCAGCGCCTGGGGATAGCGGCCCCGCTCCTCTTCGAGGGTGCCGAGGTCGTTGTGCAGCTCGGCCATGCCCGCGGGGTCGTCCAGCCGCTCCAGGAGACCGAGCGCCTCGCCGAGCGACGCTTCGGCCCTGGCGTGGTCGCCCTGCACCAGTTGGGCGGTGGCCAGGTTGCGCAGGGTGGCGGCGAGGCCGCGCTCGTCGCCCAGGCGGCGGCGGATCTCCGCGGCTTCGTCCAGGGCTGCGAGCGCCTTCGCGGGGTTTCCGAGGTTCTGCCAGGCGATGCCCATGGCGTTCAGCACCTCGGCGCGGCCGGCCTCGCTGCCGAGCCGGTTCTGGATGACCAGGGCGCGCACCAGGTACTCGTCGGCCGCCCGCCGGCTGTCGCCGCCGAGGATCGAGGCCTTGGCGAGCAGGAACCAGGCCCGCGGATGGGTCGGGGCCTCCGCCACCACCCGGCGCAGCGTGGCGAGCGCCGCGTTCAGGTCGCCCTGCTCGCGGCAGGCCTCCGCGAGCTCGATCCAGGCCTCGGTGTCATAGGGGTGGCGCGCCACGAGCTGGCCCAGCAGCTCGCGCGCCCTGCCGGGCTCGCCGCGCAGGCGCGCCTCCAGGGCCTGCACCTCCCAGGCGGTGCGGCCGGTCTTCGCGGCCGGCGTGGCCGCGGCGCGGGTGGCGGCCTCCAGCGCCTGGCCCTGGAGGCCCATGTCCGCCAGGGCGCGCGCCAGCCGCACCCAGGCCGGCGTGTATCCGGGATCGGCCTTCACGGCCTTGCGCAGCTCGCCGACCGCGCTGCCCACGTCGCGCCGCAGCAGGAGGTCGACCCCGCGCTGATAGGCGCGCAGGACCGCGGGCGTCGAGGTCCGCTCCGGCGCGGTATCCGGCGACAGGGGAGGCTCCACCGCCAGGCGCTCGCGCAGCGCCCGGCCGAGCTTGCCGGCCATGGCGAAGACCTCGCCCTCGCCCACCCCCTGCGCCTGCAGCTTCGCGGGCCCGCTTTCGCCCGAGAGATCGAGATCCACCCGCAGCCGGCCGCCCGCGGCCCACAGGCGGCCCGCGACCAAGCGGTCGGCGTCGAGCATCTCGGCCAGGCGCCGCAGGTCGTCCGCTCCGAGCCGGCCGCCGACGAGCCCGAGGTCGTGCACGGTCTGGAAGACGCGCGCGCTGTCCACCACGCGCAGCGACGGGCTCTCCGCCAGGTCGGTGGCGAGCATCTCGGCGAGGCCGCGGGAGATCCAGGAGAGGTCGGGCTTGCCGGTCTCGTCCGCCAGCGGCAGCACGGCGACCGTGTGGCGGGGGACGGCCGAGGCGAGCACCGCGGGCACGGACGGCGTGGTGTCGGGCCGGAAGCGCTCGACGTAGACCACCCAGGCCAGTGTCAGCGAGGCCGCCGCGGCCAGCACGGCCGCGGCGCGGCGCGCCCGCGGGGGGAGCGAGAAACGGCGCCAGAGACGGCGATTGCCGTCCAGCGCATCGATCAGCTCGCGCGCGCTCTGGAAACGGTGCTCGGGGTCGCGCTGGAGCAGCCGGCGGATCACGGCGGCGAGCCAGGCCGGCACGTCCTCGCGCAGCGTGCGGATGTCCCGCGAGGCGCCGGTGAGGCGCTGGGCCATGTCCTCGGCGGTCGAGCCGCTCTTGAAGGGAAGCTCGCCGGTGAGCATCTCGAAGAGCAGGATGCCGAGCGCGTAGAGATCGCTGCGCCCGTCCACCTCCTCCCCCCGCGCCTGCTCGGGCGAGAGATAGGCGAGCGTGCCGATCACCGAGCCGGTGCGGGTGGGGCCGCGTTCGCGCAGCGACCGGGCCACCCCGAAGTCGGTGATCCAGGCGCGGCCGGCATCGTCCACGAGCACGTTGGGGGGTTTCAGGTCGCGGTGGACGATCCCCTCGCCGTGGGCGGCCTCCAGGGCCAGGGCGAGCTGGCGCGCGATGGCCACGGCGCGGTCGGGCGAGAGCGGTCCCTCCTCGCGCAGCACCTCGCGCAGGGAGCGGCCCTCCACCAGGTCCAGGGTGAGGAAGAGGAAGCCGCGGTCCTGGCCGATGTCGTGGATGCGCACGGCGTTGCGGTGCGACACCTGGCGGTTGAGCAGCAGCTCGCGGCGCAGGCGGGTCTCCACCCGGTTGTCGCCCACCAGGTCGGGCCGCAGCACCTTGACCGCGATGCACAGGCCGAGCTCCGTGTCGAAGGCGCGGTAGACCACGCCCATGCCGCCGCTGCCGATCCGCGCCTGGATGCGGTAGCGGCCGGCCAGCAGGTCGCCCGGCTCCAGGAAATGCCCTTCCGAAACCGGCTGGTGGTCCGGGACGATCCTCAGGGTGGGGGCGTCGTCTGGGTAGGGCTGCATCACGGCAGCCCCAGGTTGCTTTGCAGGCCCAGGCTGAAGCGCAGTGTCTCGCCGGCGGCGCGCAGCAGGCCGGCCGCGTTGACCAGGTCCCGCGACGAGCGCCAGACGTCCGGGATGGCGGAGCCGCTGTTGGCCACGACCAGGGTGAGGAACTGGTTGGTCCGCGAGAGGGCCAGGCTCTTGTTGCCCGCCTCGCAGGCGGAGCGGATCTGGGCCGCGAGCGCCGTCAGCTGGGAGTACACGGCCGGCTCGATGATCGCCGCGTTCTCCTCCAGCGTCTCGTCGAGCCGCTCCAGCTTCTCGCGGATGGTCAGGCTGAGCGGCCGCAGGTCGACCAGGATCAGGAACTCCGAGAAGCTCCCCTTCGTGCCCCGGCAGCGGTAGCTGCCGCTGCCCACGTAGCTGGTGATGTCCTCGAACTCTCCGCCCAGGGGCGCCGCGTAGAGCCGCAGCAGGGTGCCGGTGAGGTAGACGAGGTTGTGGGTGTGGAGGGCGATCGTGAACGGACCGCTGAACGACAGCCCGCCCTCGGCGGGCGGCTCGATGCGGATGAGCACGGGGAACGCCGCCGGGACGGCCGCCTGGGTCAGGCGCGCCAGCAGGGTCGTGTCGAGCGGGCTGACCAGGGAGGCGCTGAGCCCGATGTTCGCCGCGGAGAGGCCGACCGCCTGCTCGAACGTGAGGCTCAGGTCCGCGCCGATGCCGCCCGGGAGCGAGATCTGGGCGCGCAGCTCGTTGCCGTCGACGACGACACCGGCGATCCCCTGCGCCGCGGCGGCCAGGGGAAGGAGCAGCATCAGGAGGGCGAGTCCGGTCAGGGACGTGCGTCTGGTCATGGCTGAGCCTCCACGGAAGACCTGCTGCGACGACGCAGTAGTACGACGCCTGAACCGTGAGCAAAGAGCGCGCCAGCCTGAAGAACACGGACGGACACGGACGACCACGGACTGACACGGACGCCCGGATCCGCGAGCACCGTCCGTGCCGGTCGGTGAAAGTCCGTGTGAGTCCGTGTCCCCCGGGCCTACCGCTGGCGCACGGCGAGCATGGGCATGTTGCAGCCGCGCCTGGGGATGACGGTGACGTCGATCTCCCTGCCGCCGCGCCGGATGCTCAGCGTGACCGGCTTGCCGGGGGTGAGGTTGGCGAGCCGCCGGCCTCCCTCGAGGGTGGTGATCAGGGCGCCGTCGACGGCTACGAGGATGTCGCCGTCCTGGAGCTTGCCCCAGGCGGGGCCGTCCTTCTCCAGCCCCTGGATGCGGGGCTCGGTGGAGAAGTCATGGGCATAGCCGCGGTCGGTGCGCAGGTTGACCGAGCACGAGCCGCCCACGCAGAGCAGGTGGGAGATGCCGATGTCGCCGGTCTGCGGGTGCCCCTCGGGGCATTTCGGCTCGGCGCCGGCCACGACAGCGCAGGCCGTGATGATGACGAAAATACTGGCGAAAAAGAGAACGATGCGGCGGATCATGGCCGTTCCTCCCTGTATCGGGCGCGGGACGCGGTGGTCAGGATCTGGCGGGCGGCCGGGTCCCTCGGCGACAGCCGGGAGAGCTCGTGGGCCGCTCCGTAGAGGGTCGAGAAGGCCGCCTCCCTCCCCTGCGTGCGGACGTAGCGGGTCTCCCCGCGCAGCGCCGCCACGGCGGCCACGTACTCGGTGCCGGTGCGCTGGACCTCCTCGGCCGCGGCAAGGGGATGGCGCGAAACCGGCGCGCCGGCGGCGGAGGAGCTTCCCCAGAAATGACCGACGGCCACGCCGCTCAGGAAGAGCAGCAGGGCCGCGGCGAGACGGAGCAGGGGAGATCGGCGGGCCGGAGCCGCCTGCCCGGGGGCGATCCGCGCCGCGATCTCCGGCCAGAGGTCGCGCCCGGGGCCGGCTTCCTTCGGGAGCGAGCCCAGGCTTCGGGTGAGGTCTTCTTCGTTCATGTCTCCAGCGTCTCCATGACCAGCCGCCGGGCGCGGTGGAGCTGGGCCTTGACGGTCCCCACGGCCACTCCCAGGAGGCGGGCGATCTCTTCGTACTTGTAGCCTTCGACGTCGTGCAGGACCAGGACGGCGCGGGCGCCGTCGGGGAGCATGGCGATGGCGCGCTCCAGGGCGAGGTGGGTCTCGGGCATGGCGCGCCGCGCCTCGCCCAGGTAGGCGTCGGCGACTGCCTCGTGGCGCTCCTCCCAGCGGCGGTCGGTGCGCATCTGCCGCAGGATGACCCGGGCGGCAAGGCCGTGCAGCCAGGTGCCGAAGGCGCTCTCACCGCGGAACGAGGGGAGCGCTCCCCAGGCCGTGACGAACGCCTCCTGGGTCATCTCCTCGGCGACACCGGGATCGCGGGCCATCCGGAGAGCGAGGGCGTAGATCCGCCGGTGGTGCAGCCGGTAGAGCTCCTCGAACGCGCGCGAGTCCCCCCGGCGGGCGCGCGCCGCGAGCATCTCGCTCGGGTCGGGGGGTGGGAGGGGAGCGGGGGCCGCCATGCGTCATCGTCCAGAGGTCCTAGCGTAGATGAGTGCCCGCGGAAGGGGAAAAGGTTGGAAGGGTCCTCTGATAGAGTTGCCCTGCGAGGAGATGTCATCATGCTGCTCGAATATCTGAACGCTGCCCTGGAGCGGGCCAGCTACGAGAAGATCGAGGACGAGGAGCCCTACTACGGGGAGATCCCCGGAGTCGAGGGTGTCTGGGCGACAGGCAAGTCGCTTGAGGAGTGCCGCCGCAATCTCGTCCAGACGCTGGAAGACTGGATTTTCTTCAGCATCTACCGTGGTGAGGCCATCCCCGCGATTGATGGGTTCACCATCGAGCTCCCTCGGCTCGCCGGATGAAACGCCTTTCGGCCGTATCCAGGCGCGACCTGCTGCGCCGCTTGAAACAACTGGGCTTCGAAGGACCCTATACCGGCGGGCGGCACGAGTTCATGGCTCGGGGCTCCAAGCGCCTCGTCGTTCCGAATCCCCATCGCCAGGAAGTCCGAGTCGACCTCCTGAGCCGCATCCTTCGCCAGGCGGGAGTCACCCGGGAAGAGTGGCTCGCTACGGAGTGAGCAAATGCAAAGCCTCTGGAACGACGACGAAGCCGCGGGCTACGAGGGCGATCTCGGCTTGCGGGTCTATACCTCGCGCCTGCTGGGGCGGGACAGGTCGCTGGTGCTCCACGGCGGCGGGAACACGTCGGTCAAGATCCGCGAGCGCGACCTGTTCGGCGAGGAGGAGGACATCCTCTACGTCAAGGGAAGCGGGTGGGACCTGGAAACGATCGAGGCCGCCGGGTTCTCTCCCGTGCGCCTGCGGCCGGCCGTGCGCCTGGCTGGGCTCCCGGCGCTGTCGGACCCGCAGATGGTCAACGAGCTCGTCACCCACATGACCCGGGCCTCGGCGCCGGTGCCTTCCGTCGAGGCCATTCTGCACGCCGCGCTGCCCTACAAATACGTGGACCACACCCACGCCGACGCCGTGGTCACCGTGACCAACTCGCCGGGCGGCGAGGAGCGGGTGCGGGAGATCTACGGCGGCTCGGTGGTGGTCATCCCCTACGTGATGCCGGGGTTCGACCTCGCCCGTCTCTGCGCCGAGCGCTTCGCGGCCGAGGCCGGACCGCAGACGGTCGGCATGGTCCTGCTCAAGCACGGCATCTTCTCGTTCGCGGAGACCGCCCGGGTGTACTACGA
>JBJMGZ010000054.1:0-11099 GCA_045807605.1 Thermoanaerobaculia bacterium
GTAGCTGAGCTGCTGCTGGAGCGCCCAGATCACCGGCGGCGCCAGCACGAGCAGCGACTGCAGCACGTCGTGCTTCTCCACCGGCTCGGCGCGCCGCACCTTCACGGCCGGCCGTCTCCGTAGAGAATCGCGAAGAGCGGCACCCAGGACGCCACCACGAAGAACCAGTACAACCCGTTCAGGCTCATGTCGAGCCGGTGCTTCTCCTCCACCGGTCCGCGGAACAGCAGGACCAGGAAGAGCGAGTTCTCCCCGCAGGAGGTCAGCAGGTGGAGCGTGTGCAGGACGTAGATCGTCCAGACGATCGAGCCATAGGCGTGATGGTTCCAGCGGAACGTCATGCCGGGGAATTCGAACGCCCGCAGGGCCAGCGAGACGAGGCCGAGGACCGTGGCCGCGAACAGCCAGGCGCGCATCGGCCGCAGCTTGCCGTCGAGGGCTGCGCGGTTCGCCCGGTGCATGGGGTAGACGCTCGCAAGCAGCACGATCAGGTTCACCGTGCCGAGCAGGTACGGCATCCGCGCCCCGGGCGGCGGCCACTCGACCTCGCCCCCCCGCAGATAGAAGTAGGTGACGACGGTGAGCGCGAAGACCGTGCCCTCGATCGCCATGAGGCCCACCACGCCCCACCAGAGCGCGTCGCGGGGACCGAAGCCGAACGTCGGCAGCCCGGAGACGTCGATCGTGGGACGGTTCCTCACGGCTGCTCCTCCATCAGCTCCTTGTAGGGCGGCTTCGGCCAGAACCAGCCGATCAGCGCCACCGTCGAGAGGACAATGCCGATCGGCAGGCCCCAGGGGGAGAAGATCCCCACGGTGAAGGTGACCGCCGTGCCGATCGCCAGGAAGAAGGGCCAGAGCGTCGGCTTGGGCAGCTCGGTCCTGTGGTCCGGCTCGGCATCGAGCAGGTTGGTGACCAGCACCTCCCGCTTGTCCGAGCGCAGGCCCACCACCACCGGCGAATTCTCGGTGCGCGCCCACAGGGCGTAGCGTCCCTGCACGGTCGGGATGTAGAGGAAGTTGTAGGGCGGCGGCGGCGACGGCGTCGACCACTCGAGACCGTCCGCGCCCCAGGGATCGGCGCCCGCCACGGGCCCGCGCTTCGCGCTCCAGAGCGCGTTGAGCACGAACGTGATCACCCCGAGACCGAGAACCACGGCGCCCGCCGAGGCGAGCTGGTTCAACGGCGCCCAGCCGGTCTCCGGCAGGTAGGTGTAGACCCGGCGCGGCATGCCGTCGAGGCCGAGCTGGTGCATGGGGAAGAAGACCAGGTTGAAGCCGAGGAAGGTCAGCCAGAACGACCACTTCCCCGCCCGCTCCGACATCATCCGGCCGGTCATCTTCGGGTACCAGAAGTGGAGCGCCCCGAGCAGCGGGAAGACCGCGCCGCCGATCAGCACGTAGTGCAAGTGCGCCACCACGAAGAACGTGTCGTGGAGCTGCAGGTCGAGCGGCACCGAGGCGAGCATCACGCCGGTGAGGCCGCCGATCACAAAAATGAAAACAAAACCGAGCACGAAGAGCAATGGCGTTCGCAGGCGCAGCCTCCGGGCCGCCCAGAGCGTGGCAATCCAGCAGAAGATCTGCACCCCGCTCGGCACCGCGATCATGATGCTCGCCGCCGTGAAGAAGCTCTGCCCGAGCTGCGGCAGCCCGGTCGCGAACATGTGGTGCACCCAGAGCCCGAAGCCGATGAAGCCGTTGGCCACCAGGGCCAGGACCATCGCGGTGTAGCCGACGATCTCCCGGCGCGTCATGGCGACCACGATCGCCGAGACCATGCCCAGGGCCGGCACGAAGATGATGTAGACCTCCGGATGCCCGAAGAACCAGAACAGGTGCTGCCAGAGGATCACGTCCCCGCCCTCGGCGGGGTTGAAGAAGTGCGTGTCGACCAGCCGGTCCAGGGCCAGGTAGGCGCTGCCCAGCATGACCGAGGGCATGGCGAAGATGATCATGAACGAGGTGATCAGCTGCGCCCAGACGAACAGCGGCATGCGGTTGAGCGACATGCCCGGCGCGCGCTGCTTGAAGATCGTGGCGATCAGGTTGACCGCGCCGGTCAGGGCGGAGATCTCGGTGAACGTGATCATCTGCGCCCAGACGTCGGCGCGCTTGCCCGGCGAGAACTCCGGCCCGGAGAGCGGCACGTAGGCGAACCAGCCCACGTCCGGCCCGAAGTCGAGGAAGAAGGCCAGGTAGAGGAGGATGCCGCCGGTCAGGTAGGTGTAGTAGCTGTAGCTGGTGAGCCGGGGGAAGGCCGAGTTGCGCGTGCCGATCATGAGCGGCACCAGGTAGAGCCCCATGGCCTCCATCACCGGCACGGCGAACAGGAACATCATGGTGCTGCCGTGCATCGTGAAAATCTGGTTGTAACGGTCGGGGCTCAGAAACCCGTTCTCGGGTCTGGAGAGCTGGATCCGCATCAGCACGGCCTCGAGGCCGCCCAGGGCGAAGAAGATGAAAGCGGTGACGATGAACCGCTTGCCGAGCACGGCGTGGTTCTCCTCGGCGAGCCAGCCGAAGAGGCCGCCGGGCGTGCGCCAGGTCGCCTCGAGCTGCCGGCGCTCGGTTTCCTCCGGCGCTGGCTCCAGGATCGGCTCGTCGCTCTCCGGTGCGATCATCTGAGGGCCTCCAGGTAGGCGAGCACCGCTTGCAGGCTCTCCGAGCTCATGGCCGTGGGCGGCATCAGGCTGCCGGGCTTGATCGACTGCGGATCGAGGACCCAGCCGCCCAGATGACCGCGGTTGTTCGGCATGATGCCGGCCGCCAGCGTGCGGCGGCTGGCCAGGTGGGTGAGGTCGGGGCCGAGCCGGCCCGAGGCCTGCGTGCCGCGGACCGTGTGGCAGTTCGCGCACGGCAGGTGCTCGACGAGGTACTTCCCCAGGACCTGCTCCGGCGTGGCCGGCGGCGCCGACGGCCGGCGCTGCGCCTCGGCCCAGGCCCGGAAGCGCTCCGGCGGATCGGCGATCACGAGCAGCGCCATGTGCGCGTGCTGGAAGCCGCAGAACTCCGCGCACTGGCCGCGGTAGATGCCGGGCCGGTCGGCCCGGATCCAGATCGCGGTGGTGTAGCCCGGGATCAGGTCCTTCTTGCCGTGCAGGCTCGGCACCCAGAAGCTGTGGATCACGTCCGTCGATTCGAGCTCGATGCGGACCGGCCGGCCCACCGGGATGTGGATCTCGTTCGCCGTGGTGATCCCCTGGCTGGGCACCGGGTCGACGTACTCGACCTGCCACCACCACTGCTTGCCGGTCAGCTTGAGGTTCAGCGGATCTCCGGCCAGCGACGCGGTGGCGCGGCCCGTGGCCACGCTCGCCGCGAGGAGCACGAAGAGGATCAGCACGGTGATCGCGACCGCGGCGCCGATGACCTTGACCAGGCGGCGGTGGGTGTCGGGCGGCGGCCCGGGCAGGTCCTCCTCGTCCGTGAGATTGTCCCCGCCTTGGGGCCGGCGGCGGAGCACGGCCGCGAGGAGCGCGAGGATGACGAGCACGAAGACGGCCGCGCAGACCCAGTACATCAGGTCCCAGAGCCCGAGGATGCGCGCGGCCTGCGGCCCGAACGCATGCAGGACCGACTGGTTCATCCCGGGTGCTCCGCGGGCGCGCGGACCGGCTCCTCCTGGCCTTCGCGCTTCATCTCGGACTCGCCCGGGTAGAGGTCGTCGCTGCGGCCCGGGGACGCGCTCTTGGCCGTGAGCTGGCCGAGCGACCGCACGTAGGCGACCAGCTTCCAGACCTGGTCGTTGGAGATATGGCCGCCGAACGACGGCATGCCGTTGGGCCGCCCCGAGACGATGGTGTCGAAGATGTTCTGCGGCTCGTAGCCGTAGATCCACTCGTCGTCCATGAGCGGCGGGCCCATGCCGCCGCCGCCGTGCGAGTGGCAGCCGACGCAGTTGTACCCCTCGAACAGCCGCTTGCCTTCGTTGAGCTGGTAGGCGTTGACCTCGTAAGCGGTCTCCTGCACGGCTTCCGGCAGGACCTGGCCGGGCTGCAGAGGAGAGATCCGCACCCGCACCGGCCGCGACGCCGCGGGCGCCGCCGACTGAAGATCGCGCTTCTCCCGCGGGCAGCCGGCCAGAACCAGGGCGGCGAGAACGAAGAGGATTCGTCTAGACACGGGGCACTCCGTATTCGTCGAGAAGGGCTTCGATCTCCGGCTTGCGCCGTTCGAGGATCGCATCCAGCTCCTCCTTCAAGGCCGTGTCGCCCCGCCGCACCCCCATGGCGATGTCGAACACGAACGGGAGGAACGGCAGGTCGATCTGCGGCGATACGGGCACGATCTCCAGCCGGTACCGCCTGGCGAGCCAGCCGGCGAGCGGCCCCCAGACCACGGCCACGTCCACCTCGCCGCGCGCGACCGCTGCGACGACCGCGGCCGGCGGGCTCTCCTGCCGGTAGTCGCCGTAGACGCTGTAGCCGTGGACGTTGCCCACCACTCCGCGGGCCGCGAGCGCGTGGGCCGGCGGCGCGTTGGCGTAGTCGTCGCCCACGAGCTGCACGCCGATCCGGACCCGGCGCAGCACCGGATCGTCGAAGGAGCGCACCGTCAAGCCCGGGCGCGTGACGAAGACATACGACGACCGGTAGTAGGGGCGCGTGGCCAGGGCCGGCTCATAGCTCGCGGGGATGCCCATCACCACGTCGCACCGCCCGGCGTTGAGCGTGCTGCGGGCGAAGGCGCGGCGCTGCGCCCACCAGGTGTAGGAGACCTCGGCATCCATGTCGCGCGCCACCAGCTCCGCGAGCCGGTTCTCGAAACCCTCCAGCCGCTGGTTCGAGAACGGCAGGTTGTTGGGATCGGCGCAGACGCGGAGCACCCGCCCGGGCACGGAGGCCGCGAGGAGCCCGGCTGCTCCCGCCAACAGCGCCAGAACCATCGCCAGGTTTCTTCTCATACCAGCGTCATGGCAGCCCGAAGACGTAGAGCATGCCGCCCTCCGTCGTATACCGGGGCAGGTCCGTCATGGCATTCACGAAGCCGAGCGCCGCGGTGGCGTCGCGCGAGTCGAGGTTGCCCGCGACGATGGCGCCGGACCAGCCGCCCACGCCGGAGAGCACGGCTACATACTGTTTGCCGTCCGGCCCGCGGTAGGTGACGGGCTGGCCGATGATCCCGGAGCCGACCTTGAACTGCCACAGGAGCTGGCCGGTGCGGGCGTGGAGCGCCTTGAACCAGCCGTCCATGGTGCCGTAGAAGACCACGTCGCCCGCGGTGACCACGGTGCCGCTCCAGACCGGGAACTTCTCCTTGACCTTCCACATCGCCTTGCCTGCGACCGGGTCCCAGGCTGTGAGCTCGCCGCGGTGGCCGCCGGGGCCGGCGTACATGCGCACGTTGGCGCCGACGAACGGCGTGCCGGCGATGTAGTTCGCCTCCACCCCCTCGTAATCCATGCACAGGTTCTGGTGCGGGATGTAGAGCCAGCCCGTCCGCGGCGAGAAGGCCATGGGCTGCCAGTCCTTGGCGCCCGGGGCCGCGGGGCAGATCTCCCGCACCACCTTGCCCACACCGGTCTTCTTGGACTCGACCGGGATCAGCCGGCCGGTCCTCAGATCCACGCCGCGCGCCGCCGTGTTGTAGACGAACGGCGTGGCCGAGAGCACCTCGCCCGTGGCGCGGTCCATGACGTAGACGAAGCCGTTGCGCTCGGCGCGCACCAGCACCTTCCGGTCTCTCCCTCCCAGCTTCAACTCGAGCAGCAGGCTCTCGTTGATGGCGTCATGGTCATAGAGGTCATGGGGGCTGAACTGGTAGTACCAGCGCGCCTTGCCGTCGTCCGGGTCGCGGGCGAAGATGCCGGTCGTCCACTTGTTGTCGCCGGGGCGCTGGTCGGGGTTCCAGGGGCCGGGGTTGCCGGTGCCGTGATAGACCAGGTCGAGCTCGGGATCATAGGAGAGCCACCCCCAGACCGTGCCGCCGCCGGTCTTCCAGGCGTCGGCGGGCCAGCTCTTCACGCCCAGGTCCCGGCCGCGGTCCATGGCGTAGAACGGCTTGAAATCCGGCCCGATCAGGACGTCCTTGTCCGGCCCGGTGCTCCAGGCGCGCCAGACCACCCGGCCGCTGCCCGCGTCGAGCGCCGTGAGCCAGCCGCGCACCCCCATCTCGCCGCCGCTGTTGCCCACCAGGACCTTGCCCTTGACCACGAGCGGCGCCATCGTGATCGTCTCGCCCTTGTTGATGTCGCCGAGCCGGGTCTTCCAGACCTCTTTTCCCGTTACCGCGTCCACCGCGACCGTGTGGTTGTCGAGGGTGTTGTAAAAAATACGGCCGTTGTCATAGGCCGCTCCCCGATTGACCACGTCGCAGCAGGCCACGCCCTGGGCGGAGGCGTCGGGCTTGGGCTTGTAGACCCACCTGGTGGGCGCGCCGGGCTGCGTCAGGTCGAGGGCGTAGAGGTAGTTCGGGAACGGGGTCACGATGTACATCGTGCCGTTCACGATCAGCGGCGCGGCCTCGTGGCCGTTGAGCAGGCCGGTCGAGAAAGTGAGCTGGAGCTTGAGGTTGCGGACGTTCCGCGCGTCGATCTGCTGCAGGCCGCTGTAGCGGGTGCTCGCGTAGTTCTTCGCGGGCATCGCCCACTGGCCGTCGTCGGCCTGGAGGTCGGCGAGCGACATGTTCCCCTGCACCGACCCGGAGCCCCGGGCCGCGTTCCCCTCGTCCGGAGACTTGGTCCGGCAAGCGGACGCCAGGAGGAGGCTCAGGAGCAGAGTCGCGACTCGATCTTTCCTGCCGTGCAGCCTTCCCATCTCCCTCGGTTCTCCAAAAGAAGAAATCCAACTTCCCGGGAGAGGGAAAATGCAAGACTCACGCCAGCCAGGGAAGAAGAGGCTTCAGGCCGGGGGCTGGCTCTTCAAGTAGCTCCGCACCCGCGCCTCCAGCTCCTCCATCGATCCGAGCCGGGGCGTGCGTCCCCGCGCGTCCCAGCCGATCATGGCGCGCACCGTGGCTTCGCCGAGGATGCGGTAGCTCTCGAATTGCGACTCGCTGAACCACTGGTCGGCGGTGCTCTCGTGCGGGAAGTCCGCGGACGAGCGGGCGTAGTTGTAGACGTCGTAGGGCTCGTAGGGAGTGCCGTAGACCGCCGGCTTGACGTAGATGAGCGTGCCGTCCTCGGCCCCGGGGCCGTCCACGGCCGAGTACCGGATCGTGCCGATCGCGCAGTAGCGCGCATCGTCCTCGGGCTGTCCCGTGGCCGACTTGGGGCGGATGAGGATGCGGTCCTCGAAGTCGATGGGGATGCCGAAATCGATGCGGATCTTGCGGATGGCGTTCCCGAGGTCGCTGAACGCGTAGGAGGGATCTCCCCCGGCGTCGCAGACCACGACGTGCCGGCAGCGCCGCCGCACCATCTCGTAGATTCCCAGGTTCTCGAAATGGCCGCCGTCCGAGAGGTTCACGTACGGATGCTCGGAGTCGGTCTGCCCGAGCGCCTCCGAGAGCAGCACCAGCGCCGAGCTGCGCGGGCCGCTGCGCGTGTAGGTCGCCTGGCCCAGCGGGCCGGGATTGCCGAGCCAGGACCCGAGGCGCGCGTTGAACAGGGTCATGATGAAGGCGAGCGCCGGCGACGAGTAGGAGCCCATGTTCGGATTGGCCGCGGCGCCGGAGGTGGCCACCGCCGTGCCCAGGGACAGGCCCTGGTCGCCGCCGTACGCCTGGGAGCGCCGGTAGCCGAGACGGGCCGCGCCGCAGTGCAGCGGCGTCGCGGTGAAGCACTCGGCCTTGCGCTCCTGCCAGGCGAGGTCCTTGCCCGCCACCAGGTTCAGGGCCATGTTGACCACCGGCAGCGGCCGGTTCGAGCGCAGCTCGTGCAGGCGCAGGTTGTCGTCCGGATCGAAGCCGGTGAACAGGTTCGGGCGCCGGCGCGAGTTGCTCGCGCCCAGGTAGGCGCGCACCAGGCGGTTGCGGTACATGGCCTGGAGCGAAAAGCGGTTCACGTTGACGAAGCGGCCGGTCAGCAGGCCCAGCGCCCCGAGGGCGGCGATCGCCGCGAGCACCTGCCAGAGCTCCCCGTGGAACGGCGGGATCCATGGGCTCTTGTGGTCATACAGGTTGCGCTCGCCGGAGAGCGCGCGCAGCACGTCCTGGGTCAGGGCGGAGACCAGGAGCAGCAGCGCCAGGCAGAAGAGCGGCGCCGCCAGGGCGAGCACCCACTTCTTCCAGCCTCCGGAACCGGAGGAGACCTCGGAGCTCTGGCCGAGGCGGCTGACGACCCAGCCCAGGAGCCCCGTGATGCCCGCGGTCGTGATCCGGCTGCCGATCTCATACCGGGCCAGCCCCAGCAGGGAGGGGCCGAAGAACACCATGCCGGCGAAGACGATCCAGACCAGGGCCGCGACCAGCACGTACCCGGACCACCGCGCCCACCACTCCCGATCGGCATCCCCCAGGTCCGACGGGTAGCCCTGCTCCTCCGCGAAGCTGGAGAACGCGACGAACAGGGTCTTGCCCAGGAGCAGCGGCCCCAGGTAGAGGATCGGAGCGAGCATCGGATAGAGCGGATACGGGGAGGCCAGCAGCCGCTCGGCCCACTTGCCGAGGATGGCCGCGTAGATCACGGTGACGATGGACCCCGACAGGATGAGCGAGATCAGGTCCCCCTTGAAGGAGGCCCGCTCCCGGTGCAGCACCCGGCCCTGCAGCAGGATCGAGAGGGCGAAGGCGACGACCGGCGAGGCCAGCGACCAGATCGCGATCCAGCGCAGCGCATCCTGGAACCGGAGGTCGGAGACCGCCGCGAACCGGGCCACCGTCCAGGCCATCAGGACCGTGGACAGCAGCAGCGGCACCAGGCCGAGCAGGAGGAAGCGCTGCTCCCAATCCTGCCGCGGATCCCCGGGCCGGGGCTTGGCGCTCGCCCGCAGCAGGCTCATGAAGAAGAGACCGAGGGTGCCGAAGAAGACCGAGGCCCAGAACAGCGGCAGCCAGCCGATCGCCGAGGCCTCCCGGACCCGGGCCACCGCGAGCAGCGGCACGGCCAGCGCCGCGGCCAGCAGCGGCAGCATCACGAGCAGATTCAGGAGCAGGTTGCGGATCACGATCGCCACGACCGTCCAGGTGTCGCCGGAGAGCAGGCCCAGCTTCGGCGTGAGGTAGTTGCTGTACTGGCGCAGGGCGCGGATCGGCGCCGCCTCGGGCTCGTCCGGGTCCGGCTCCGCGAGCCGCCGCCCCACCTCCTCGGCGCCGCCCGAGCGGTGGAGCCAGCCGGCGAGCCAGCTCGACAGATAGCCGCCGCCCGAGACGCTGGAGACGTAGTCGAACCTGCCCAGCAGGCCGGCGGCCGCGAGACCCTGGAGCGTGCCCAGGTTGAACGTGGCGCTGCGGATGCCGCCGCCCGAGAAGCAGAGGGCGGCGAGCCCCTCCCCCTTCTTCGCGCGGCCGTCGACGATCCGGATCACCTCCTGGAGCTTGTCCCGGTCCGTGGCCCGCGGGTCCCGCAGCACCTCGTTGGAGCGCAGCTCGTCGCGCCAGTCCTCGCGGATCTCCTCGTACTCCTCCGCGAGCACCTGCCAGGCCGGCAGCACGCGGTTCGCGCTGCCCACCAGGCGCACGGAGAAGGTCCCGGGTTCCTGGTCCGCCTCCGGACCCTGATAATCCAGGACGAGCGCGAGCACGGTCTCCCCCTCTTCGCCCTCCTCGCCGCCGCTGCAGGTCACGGGGACCGTCACCCGCACCGGGTCGGACGGATCGTCCGAGAGCGTCCGGACCGCGGCCGGACCGGCTTCGAACTGGAACCGGCCGGCCGGCGCCATCGGCTCGGCCCGGACCCGGAGACGGGACATGTCCTCGATCCCGTAGACGTCGAGGATCACGTCCTTCTTCTTGCTTCCGCCCGCGCTCCGGATCTCGAAAACGATCGGGTCGGCCTCAAACTCCGCGTAGACCGCGCGCATGGGGCACCTCCTGGAAAGAGTGAACGAAGCATAGCATCGCCTCCTCTCACCTCCGGATGATGGCACTGAAGATGCACGCTAAATTGCGGCTATGGACAACCCTGTCGAGAAGAGCGCCAGGGCGACCACGGAGTCGGCCCAGCAAAACATCGAGACGATCGCGAAGCTGGAGCACGAGGAGATCGAGAAGCGCTCCCGCGGCGAGCGGGTGAGCGACGTCTTCACCCGCTTCATGGGGAGCATGACCTTCGTCGTGCTCCACCTGGTCTGGCTCGCGGTCTGGTTCCTCTGGAATCTGGGAGCCTTCGGGCTGGAGCCGTTCGACCCGTTCCCGTTCGGCATCCTGACGCTGATCGTGTCGACGGAGGGGGTGATCCTCGCCATCTTCGTGCTGATCAGCCAGAACCGGATGAGCCGCCTGGCGAACCAGCGCGCCCATCTCAACCTGCAGATCAGCCTGCTCGCGGAGCAGGAGACGACGAAGATCCTGCAGCGGCTCAGGACGATCGCGGACCACCTGGAGATCCGCGGCACGGAGGAGGACAAGGAGATCGAGCGCCTCAGCCAGAGCACCCACCTGGAGGTGCTGGCCGAGGAGCTGAAGCGAAGCCTGCCGGAGGAGTGACCGGCGGCGGCAGCTTCTCCACGCTCACCAGCCACGGCTCGCCGCGCCGGCCGAACGCGACGTTCGCCCGGTAGCGGGGCGGGCGCGGCCCGTCCTCGGCCCCGGCGATCCGCTGCCGCCGCACCTCCTCGGCCTTCACCACCTCGTCCAGCACGGGCCGCAGGCGCAGCGGGACGTGGATCGAATCCAGCCGCAGCTCGGAGACGACGCCGTTCGAGGCGACCACGCCGGGAACCACGACGGAGCGGGTCCGGTCCGGATGGCGCCGGCGCAGCGCCTCGCGGTCCAGCCCGGCGTCCACCAGGATGAGCCGTGAGCCCCTCACCTCCATCTGCTCGAGGTCGCTGACCGGCGAACAGTCGCTCTGCCCGGCCTTCTGCCGCCTTTCGTCCTCTTCGCGCCGCCGCTTCGCGAGCCAGCGCTTCCAGGCTTCGCCCTCCATCTCCAGCACCACCCAGGCGGTGCGCGGGGGCTCCGTCCGGCCGGGGAGAGGCGAAAGACGGAAGCCCAGCTCCCGGAGCGTCGTGGCCGGGAGTGCCGCCGGGGTGGTATCGCCGGCAGCCCCCCGCGGAT
>JBJMGZ010000055.1:0-9444 GCA_045807605.1 Thermoanaerobaculia bacterium
GCAGCCCGAAGGTGCCGCCGTCGTGGTGGCTGGCCACGTCGCCGCCCCGCACGCGGCGGCTCAGGAGGGCGCCGATCGCCCGCAGGACCTCCTCGGACGCACCGGGGGCGTCCAGCCGCATCAGGATGATGCCGAGCGGCAGGTTGCGCCGCTCCATGCGGTGGATCTCCCGCTCCACCGACGCCTCGAAGTAGCGGCGGTGGAAGAGCCCGGTCAGGGGATCGCGGATGAAGCTGTGGACGTTGGCCGGAGGCGGGATGGGGCTGGGAGAGACCGCCGCGGCCTTCGGTACCAGCGGGGCGGGCCGGACGGGCGGACGGCTCTCGAACAGCTTGCGGTAGCCGTCCACCTCCTGGCGCAGCGAGCCCGTATCGCGGGCGTGGCGGGCCAGGTCGTCCTCCAGGCGCTGCCGGGCCTCCTCGCTCTCCCGGGCCCGGCGCCGCGCGGCCAGGATCGTCCCCCAGAGCAGGGCGGCCCCCCAGGCGAGGAGCAGGGCGAGAGCCGGCAGCAACCCGCTGGCGAAGCGCCAGACCGCGAACACTGCCAGGCTCAACGCCACGGCGATGCCCGCCGCCGGTCCGAGGACACGGAGCGGAAGGAGCCGGACTGGCCGGGCAGAGGAGTCGTTCTCGACGGCCATGACCTCGGATGCGGAACGCTTCGACGACGGTTAGCCATGGAATGATATGCCGGGACCGGCCCCGCGCCAAGCGGGTCAGCCGGCGACACTCGAGAGGAGACCCCTCATGAAGCTGATCCCCTGTCTGGTTGCAGCTCTCCTGATCCCTGCCGCCGCGCACGCCGGCGATCCCCTGGCGCACACCTTCTCGATCGTGGCCCGCGATCCGGCCACGGGAGACTTCGGCGTGGCGGTCCAGAGCCACTGGTTCCAGGTCGGCACGGTCGTGCCCTGGGCCGAGGCCGGCGTGGGCGCCGTGGCCACGCAGTCGTTCGCCAGGATCGATTACGGCCCCAAGGGGCTGGAGCTGATGCGCCAGGGCAAATCGGCGAAGGAGGCTCTCGACCAGCTCGTGGCCCAGGACCCGGAGAAGGACGTGCGCCAGGTCGCCATGGTGGACGCCCAGGGCCGGGTCGCCGTCTGGACCGGTCCCCGGTGCATCGCCGCCGCCGGCCACCAGACCGGTATCGGCGGCAAGGCCTACTCGGTGCAGGCCAATCTCATGGACAAGGCCACGGTCTGGCCGGCCATGGCCAAGGCCTTCGAGAGCGCCAAGGGGGACCTGGCGGAGCGCATGCTCGCCGCGCTGGAGGCGGCCCAGGGCGAGGGCGGAGACATCCGCGGCCGCCAGAGCGCGGCCCTCGTCGTGGTCAAGGGCAAGTCCTCGGGCGAGCCCTGGAACGACCGCCTGGTCGACGTCCGGGTGGACGACAACCCGCAGCCGCTTCAGGAGCTGCGCCGGTTGCTGGACCTGCACCGCGCCTACGACGAGATGAACCGCGGCGACGAGGCGGTCGCGAAGAACGACTTCCAGGCCGCGCTCGGGCACTACACGAAGGCCACGGGCCTCGCCCCGGGCATCGTGGAGCTCCCCTTCTGGCAGGCGGTGACCCTGTTCGTGGCGGGCCAGGAGGACAAGGCGCTGGCGCTCTTCAAGGACGTCTTCGCCAGGGAGCCGCGCTGGGCGAGGCTGGTCCCCCGCCTGCCCGCGTCCGGGCTGCTGCCGCAGGACCCGAAGAAGATCGAGAAGATCCTGGCGGTGGCGCCGAAGTAGGCGAAGGAAGAAACCCCCTCCTCTGCCCCGGCGATCCGAAGACCGCTTCGCCCGCCGGGGCTCGAAAGCCCCCTTCCCCGAAGATCTCTTCGCCAAAACCCCCCTTTTTCCGGGCACAGGCCTTGCCCTTTCGGAGGCGCAACCGAAAGGAGGCCGAGGTGAACGGAATGCACGAAGAGATCTACGACAACGAGTACGAGGGCGATTTCGAGATGTTCGGCGACCAGGAAGCGGATTTCGAGGCCGATTTCGAAGCCGACTTCGAGGCCGATTTCGAGGCGGACTTCGAGGCCGACTTCGGCCAGGGCGAAGGCCCCTTCAACGAGGAGCAGGAGCTGGAGCTCGCTGCCGAGCTGTTGGCCGTGTCCGAGGAGGCCGAGCTCGACCAGTTCCTCGGCAAGCTGTTCAAGACGGTGGCCCCGATCGCCGGAAAGATCCTGGGCTCCCCCGCGGGCCAGTCGCTCAAGGGGCTTCTGAAGAGCACCGCCAAGAAGGCGCTGCCCATGCTCGGCCGCGCGGTGGGAGGCTACTTCGGCGGTGCCAGGGGCGGCGACATCGGCGCCCAGCTCGGATCGATGGGGGGCCGCATCTTCGGGCTCGAGCTCGAAGGCATGAGCCCCGAGGACCAGGAGCTCGAGGTGGCAAAGCGCTTCGTCCGCCTGGCCGGCGACGCGGCCACGAGGATCGGCCAGACGGCCGGCGCCGGCTCGCCGAAGCAGGCCGCCAAGGCCGCGATCGTGGCCGCGGCCCAGAAGCACGCGCCCGGGCTCCTGCGCGGAGCCACCGGCGGCGTCTCCTCGCCCAGGCCCATCGGCGGCGCCCGGCCCTGCAACTGCGGGAAATCCGGCGGCGCCGCGTACGCAGGCGGCGGTTACGCGGGCGGCGGTTCTCCGGGCGCCGGTTATGGCGGCAGCGCTTACGCAGGCGCCGGCCCCGCCAAGCCGGGCGGCCAGGGCAAGAGCGGCCGGTGGTTCCGCAAAGGCCCCTACATCGTCATCGCCGGAGCCTGATCCCCACACCTGAAGCTGAGAGGAGAGCTGCCATGCACGACCTGGATCGCACCCTGAGAACCTATGAGTCGGAAGCCGGCGGAGACTGGGAGCTGGGCGAGGAGCTGGAGACCTTCGATCACGAGGGTCCCTTCCCCGAGAGCGAGGAGATGGAGCTGGCCGCCGAGCTCCTGAGCCTCGAGAGCGAAGAAGAGCTGGACCAGTTCCTCGGCAAGCTGTTCAAGAAGGTGGGCGGAGTCAAGGGCATCTTCAAGTCGCTGGGCACGGTCCTGAAGCCGATCGCCAAGGCCGCGCTGCCGATCGTCGGCAAGGTGGCCGGCAGCTTCTTCGGCGGACCCGTGGGCGGCGCCATCGGAGGCAAGCTCGGCACGTTCGCCAGCAAGCTCTTCGAGATGGAGCTGGAGGGCATGGACCCCGGCCAGCAGGAGATGGAAGTCGCCCGCCGGGTCGTCCGCCTGGCCGGCACTGCGGCGCAGAACGCGGCGTCCGCTCCCGCTGCCGCCTCTCCCATGGCCACGGCCAAGGCGGCGGTGGCCTCCGCGGCGCAGATGCACGCGCCCGGCCTGCTGCGCGGCCGGTTCGGCCGGCGCCTGACCGGCGGTGGACCCTCTTACGGCGGCGGATCCTCCTACGGCCCCTCCCCCTACCCTTCGCTCCCCGGAAACCCGCGCCGGTGCCGGCAGAAGAGCGGCGCCTGGATCCGCCGGGGCGGCAAGGTCATCCTGCTGGGAGCTTGAGCCATGACCCTCTCCCCTCTTGCCGCTTCGACCCTGGGCCTGGAGGCGCGGGCGCTGCTGTCCCGGCTGTCGCGGGTCAAGCCCTTCGCCCTGATCATGCCGCGGGTGCCCGCGGCCGGCATCACGCCCACGGCGTCCAAGGTGATCGATCATTACCTGCTCCAAGGCCGGCGCGAGCTGCGGCAGAAGGTGCAGGCATACCTGCGCTGGCTCGAAGGGCCGGGCCGCGGCGCCACGCCTGAAGAGGCCCAGCGCCGCTTCTCGCTGCTGCGGCTCAAATTCAACGCCGGGCTCACCCAGTTCGACATCTTCGCCGACGCTCTCACCCTGCGCTCCGAGCACGACAACGGCACCTGGCTCGCCGGCCTGGACGTGGCGGCGGCCGACGCCCTGGGGCTCGCGGCGCCGTTCTACGATCCGCCGCCGGTCGTGACCTACCTCGACCGCGGCCACGGCGCAGCGATCCGGCGCGCCCGCACCCGCCTGCCCGGCGGCGGCGAGAACCCGGTGGCGATCGTGCGCATCCCGCGCGAGCGCATGGTGGGCAGCGGCATCGCGTCGTCGCTCGTCCACGAGGTCGGCCACCAGGGGGCCGCCCTGCTCGACCTGGTCGACTCGCTGCGGCAGGCGCTGCGGGAGAGGCAGGGGGCGACCCAGGGGGACGAGAAGAGGGCCTGGGAGCTCTGGGACCGGTGGATCTCCGAGATCGTGGCCGACTTCTGGGCCATGGCGAAGCTCGGGATCGCCGCGACGCAGGGGCTGATGGCCGTGGTCAGCCTCCCCCGCGCCTTCGTCTTCCGCATCCAGACGGACGATCCGCATCCGTTCCCCTGGGTGCGGGTCAAGCTCTCGGCGGCCACGGGCGCGATGCTCTACCCGCACCCGCAGTGGGCGGCGTTCGACCGGCTGTGGGAATCCTTCTACCCGCGCGAGGGCCTGGATCCCGAGCGCCTGCGCGTCATCGAGTCCCTGGAAGCGACGATGCCGGCGTTCATCCGGCTGCTGACCGGTCACCGTCCGAAAGCCCTGCGCGGCAGTGCCCTCGCCGAGGTGTTCCCGATCCGCGAGCGCCAGCCCGCCCGGCTGCAGGCGCTTTTCGAAGCCTGGCGCCGGGAGCCGTCCCGGATGCGCCGGGCGGCGCCGACGCTGGTCTTCGCCGTCCTCGGCCAGGCCAAGCAGGACCGCAAGCTGAGCCCGGAAGGGGAGAGCCGGCTGGTGGGCGACCTCCTGAACCACTGGGCCGTCCGCCGCGCGCTGCGGCGGCCCGAAGTCCCGATCCCGACGACCAAGGCGAAAGCCGCCTGACGACTTTTGAAAGGAGACGACGATGGCAAATCCAAGGAAGACGACTCCCCCCACCGGCGGCGGCGGCCAGGGCGAAGGTCCGCCCGACGAGCTGGCCATTCCCAGGGCGGCCGCTGGTGATCCCGGCCCGCAGCCTCAGAGCGGTCCCTTCGACGACAGCCAGCTGATGGCCGTTCACGGCCCCATCCCCAGGGACGACGACAGCGGCGAGCAGAACGCGCCGCCGGTGCGGGTCGCGGGGCCCGAGGGTGACTGGCCGCCGGTGCGGGTCGAGCCGACCGGTCCGGTGCCGGTGTCGCTCCAGCGCTCCACGATCGGCGCGACCGCCGACCAGGCGCTCTGGGTGGCGATCCGCACCCGCACCCGCGCCATCGGCTTCGACAGCTACCAGGCCTTCATCGAGCGCGTGCTCTGCCAGGACGACGGAGAGGATCAGGAGAGGGCCCTCCTCCCCCAGGTCCCGATGGAGCGGCTGAAGCTCGGCGTGGACGCCTACCAGCTCCTCAAGGCGGCCACCGAGGCCTTCCTGATCCTGCGCTGCGGCGTGCTGCTCGGCAGCGGCGGCGCCGACCCTCTGCGGAGGATCGACAAGGCCGCCTACCGGCGGTCGGAAGAGGAGGCGCGCCTCGGCCGCACCGGAGTCTCCTTCAAGAAGATCCGCCGCCAGTTGCAGGACTACCTGAGCAAGAACAACCTCCCCTACCTGGACCGTGTCCTGCACGGGATCACCTCCCTCGACGACGACCCGGACAAGGACGACACGCTCGAAGGGATCTACTGCGGCACGCTGATCCAGGGCCGGCGCTATGACCCCTGTCTGCTCGAGCTGATCTGGTCGTACTGGAACGAGGAGGGCATGCTCGTGCAGGCGATCAACGCCATCAGCCTGCGCTTCCAGAATAAGCGGCCGCCCGGCGACGGCAACCCGCTCGCCAACCTGGAGCTCCACCCGCTGCGCCCGCTGTCGAACCTGCTCTGGGGCTACGTCCAGGACGAGCCCTTCCGCCTCACCGTGGCCCGCCGGACCTACGAGTACAGCCATCACTACGGGTTGACGCTGGTCGGCAGGGCGGTGCCGGCGCTGCGGCCGGCCGACCACCGGTCGAAGTTCCTGGAGGCCTTCCACAGCCTGCTCAACGAGGTGGCGGACTTCTACAGGGAGGACGCCGACACCACGGTGATCGCCAACGGCTTCCCGCTCTTGAACGGCCTCAAGGAAGTGCACATGCTGCTCGCCGAAGGGGCGCACAACCAGTTCGGCGACCTGCCCTGGACGGCGCGGGTGGAGATGCTGATCCAGCAGTGGCTGCTGTCGCGCCGGGAGCTGCAGGACTTCCTGCGCGGCCGGCCGATGGTGCCCTACAAGGAGCCCTGGATGGGCCAGGTCGACACCCTGCGCCGGATGCTCGGCTGGGGGGACACGCCGGTCACCCACTTCCGGGACCTGGCGACGTTCGGCGAGCAGATCCTGCTGTCGATCCGCTACGGCGACTGGATCAATGTCGACCTCGAGGACGCGGCCAAGAACTGGGCGCGCTACTGGAAGCCGGAGATCCAGGGCTACGTCCATGCGTTCCGCGCGGTCACGGGGATGGACCTTACCGTGCCCCGGCAGAACAAGCAGCTCGCCGCGGCCCAGCCGGGGATCTACCTGCAACGGCGGATCGGCCAGAGGGGAGCCCGGTGAACGGGACCGCCGATGACCGGCTTCACCTCGGCGCTGTACCTCGGCCTGGCGCACGGGTCCGCGCAGCTGAGGCCCTGGCGCAGCCTGACGGCGGGCGCGCCGGCGGTGCTCGTGCCGCCGGCCGGGTCCGGCCGGGTGGCCCGTCATCTGGCGTCGCTCGTAGGGACGGAGGCCGCCACGCTGGCGGTCTCCACCCTGCATCTCTTCTGGGACCTCTTCGGCCAGGTCCGGCGCAGGCCGCTGCGCATCCTGGCCGACGAGCATCTCTATCCGGTGGGCCGCTGGGGGATCGAGAGGGCGGCGGCGGCCGGCGTGCCGGTAGCGGCCTTCGGCCATCACGACGCGCGGTCGCTCGCCGAGCGGCTCGAGCAGGGCGGCCACGCAGGGCCGCCCCTACACCCTTCGCTGCCACCGCTGGTGGTGACGGACGGCCTCTGCCCGGACTGCGGCCGGGTGCCGCCGCTCGACCTCTATCTCTCCCTCGTCGAGGAGCATCGCGGTTGGCTCCTGCTGGACGACTCGCAGGCCATGGGGCTGCTCGGCCCCGGCGGAGGCGGCTCGCCGGCCTTTCGCGGGATCTCCTCGCCGCGGCTCCTCGTCATCTCCTCGCTGGCGAAGAGCTTCGGAGCGCCGCTGGCGGTGCTCGCGGGCTCGGCGGAGAGGATCGGCGCCTTCGCCGAGGAGAGCGAGACCCGCGTCTACTCGAGCCCGCCGTCCGTGGCGGCGATCCGGGCGGCCGAGGCCGCGCTGGCGATCAACCGCGAGCGGGGCGACGAGTTGCGGGCGCGGCTGGCCGAGCGGGTGATCCGCTTCCGGGCGGGGCTGCGGGATGCCGGCCTGGGCTCCGCCGGCGGGCTCTCGCCGGTGCAGAACCTGGAGATCCCCGCCGGGCTCGATCCCGCGGCCCTGTGGCGGCGGCTGGAAGCCTCGGGCGTCCATGCCGTCCTGCGCCAGGGGAAATGCCGGCCGGGGTCTTTCCTCACCTTCCTCCTGCGTGCCGATCACCGGCCGGAGGAGATCGACCGGGCGGTGGAAGCTTGCGCCCGGGTGTTGAATGCCTGCAAACCTTCACGACAGGAGTGGGATCATGAGAGCAACCGGACTTGATCTTTCTTCAGGAACAAGCAGCACCGCTGCGCATGGACGATGGGTACGTCGGGGGCGCACGGTGGTCGTGGACCTGGGCGGCCGTGGAGGCGCACGCCATCGGGAGGTCGAAGGGGAGGTCCTCGAGGGCGAGGTCCTGGCCGCCAAACAGGTCATCGACTCCCGGATCGACGTCCACGCCCAGTACTCGCTGATGCGGATGTCCAAGAACCCGGCCACGAGCGCCGATGCGTCGGCGATTCTCGCAGCGGTCAAGGGCGGGCGGATCGGCGGTATCTACAAGGAGGACCAGCAGGTCCCGACCTTGCTCGCCAAGAGCCTGAGCCGGGGATGGTGGGAGGTGATTCCGAAACACGCGGACGCCGCGATCGTCCAGAACCCCAAAAACCGGTCGGCGCCGCCGATTGTGGTCTTCCGTTCCTCGATCCGCCAGGATGCCTCTCGGCTCGACAAGGCATTGCAGCGGGCCTGGGGGCTCCTGCAGTCCGCGGCCAAGCTGTCGCCGATCACGGCCGTGTCGGGCGAGATCTTCGGCCAGTTGGCCTCTGCGCTCGGCGGCTTCCCGGCGTTCATCCTTCCGATCACGGGCATTTTGCCGAGAACGCGCACGCTCGATCCAGCGGAGATCACCGCCGCCACACTGATATTCGCGGGGAGCCTGAATTTCAACCGCATCCGGGTGAGCGACGCTCTCGGCTTCGGCGGAAGGCCTTTCACGCTGGCGCTGGGTTCGCCGCTGGCTTCGGTGACGGTTCTCAACCTGGGATCCGGGCCCTTCAGCTCACCCGGCTCCGATCGGCCTCTCCTCATCCATGAGTTGACTCACTCCTGGCAGTCCCAGCACCACATCGACCCGTTTGCCTATGAGGTCAATTCCATCGCCAGCCAGGCCCTGGCAGCGATCAATGGTGAGGATGCCTATTGCTACCGTCCCGGCAAGCCCTTCCGGTCATATGCCGCAGAGCAGATCGCAGCGTCCGTGGAGAACGGCTTTCGCGGTCGCGGCGGAGCTCACGAGGCCGCGATCATCGCCCACGTCGCATCCGTGTCCGCGGGAAGCGTGGACGCCCAGAACACCTTGAGCCTCCTCGTGCCACGCACCGAAAAACGCGGCGCGCCGGGAATCGTCTGCTGAGGCGGCCATGATCATCGACTGCCACTGCCACGCGGGCAAGGGCGACGGCCTGATGGGTCCCTGGGACACGGCGGCCCCCCTCGATTCATACCTGAGGTGGGCCGCCCCGCACGGGATCGACCGCACGGTGCTCTTCGCCGCCTTCCACTCGGATTACCGGGTGGCGAACCGCGAGGTGGCCCGCATCGTCAAAAGCCGGCCGGACCGCTTCTACGGCTTCGCGTTCATCAATCCGGCGCGCGACCGCGGGCGGGTCGGGCTCCTGGTGCGCGAGGCGGTCGAGCAGCACGGGTTCCGCGGCATCAAGGTGCACCGCCACGACGCCCGCATCTCGCGCGAGATCTGCGAGGCCGCGCGCGCCTGGAAGATGCCGGTGCTCTACGACGTCATGGGCGAGGTGCCGGTGGTGGAGCTGCTCGCCACCGAGTACCCGGACGTCAACTTCATCATCCCGCACCTGGGGAGCTTCGCGGACGACTGGCGCGCCCAGCTCGCCCTGATCGATCACCTGGTCCGCCATCCCAACGTCTACACCGACACCTCGGGCGTGCGGCGGTTCGACATCCTGGAGCAGGCGGCGCGGCGGGCGGGAGCGGGCAAGATCCTCTTCGGCTCGGATGGACCGTGGCTCCACCCCGGCGTCGAGCTCGCCAAGGTGCGGGCGCTCGGCTTCTCGTCGCAGGACGAGAGGAAGGTCGTGAGCGGCAACATCCTCAGGCTGATGCGCCCG
>JBJMGZ010000056.1:0-12366 GCA_045807605.1 Thermoanaerobaculia bacterium
AGAGGAGCGGATCGTCCCCGAAGCGCTCGCCGGCCACGTTGAGGAAGGTCTCGCGGGCGGCAGCGCGGCCGAAGGGATCGATCCGGACCGCGTTGCGCCACGGCGCGGCCGGGCTCGGACCCTCGGGGAGCGTGGCCACGAGGGCGAGCCCCGGAGTGCCGGCCAGGCGTGCGAGCAGCGCTTCCACGGATTTATCCGCCTGACAGGGCTCTTCGAGGGCGCTCAGAGCCAGGACGGCGGGGCCGCGCTCCAGCTCCCGGAAGAGGCGGTCCTCCAGGTCCCATGGCTCCAGGCCCATGGCCCGGCCGATCCCGATCAGCAGAGCATCCCGGCTGCGGATGCCGTCGCAGCGCACGAAATACCGCCGCGGCCCGAACTGGTCCGCCACCCGGGCGTCGGAGAGCGCTTCCAGGACGAGCGTGGTCCGGCCCACACCCGCGGGTCCCACCACCGGGACCGCAGCGGGGAAGGGCCACAGCAGCGCGGCGACCAGGTCGCGGAGGTCGTCCGCCCGTCCGAGGAAGAGGCGAGGCCGCAGCATCAGCGGAGCGGGCGGCGCCTGGGCGGTGCTCATGTTACAAGCATAGCTAAAATGAGCTGCGGGCGCACCATCCCGGCGGGTGGGGGCGGGCGGGAAAGGAAACACGGACGATCACGGACTTTCACGGACGGTCACGGACCACCGGACGGGCTTCTTCCGGCCCTCGATTGTCCGTGTCGGTCCGTGTTGGTCCGTGTGTCCGTGTCGGTTATGCTCCCCCCGCCATGGCCCTCACCCCTACCGTCGCCATCGTCGGCCGCCCGAACGTGGGCAAATCGACCCTCTTCAACCGCCTGGTCGGGAAGAGGCAGGCGATCGTGCACGACCTGCCCGGCGTGACCCGCGACCGCATCACCGCGCTCGTGAAGCTCTCCGAGGAACGGTCGTTCCAGCTGATCGACACGGGCGGGCTCATGCTCGCCGAGGACGATCCGCTCGGCCTCTCGACCCAGGTCTTCCTGGCGGTGGAAGAGAGCGATCTCCTCCTCCTGGTGGTGGACGGCAAGCAGGGGCTCGTGTCCGCGGACGAGGCGGTCTGGGAGCGCTTCCGCCGCTATGGCAAGCCCGCGATCCTGGTGGTCAACAAGGGGGACACGCGGGAGGCGCGCGACCGCTTCACCGAGTTCTACGGCCTCGGCATCGACCAGCAGCTCCTCCTGTCGGCCGAGCACGGCACCGGCATCGAGGACCTCCGGGAGGCGCTCGCCCTGACGCTCCCCGAGATCCCCGACGTGCCGACCCCCGACGCGCCGCCAATCGCGATCGTGGGCCGTCCGAACGTGGGCAAGTCGTCGCTGCTCAACAAGATCTCGGGCCAGCCGCGCTCGCTGGTCTCGCCCGTGGCAGGCACCACCCGCGATCCGGTCGACACGCTCATCACGCGGGACGGCAAGTCCTACCTGCTGATCGACACGGCCGGCATCCGGCGCCGGAGCCAGACCTCGGGGCACCCCGAGGAGCTGGCGGTCATGATGGCGCGCCGCGCGATCGAGCGCAGCCAAGTGGGCGTGCTGGTGATCGACGCCTCGCAGGGGATCACGAGTGGCGACCTTGCCATCGCCGGGACGATCTGGGAGCTGGGCCGCGCCGCGGTGGTCGCGATCAACAAGTGGGACCTCCTCGACGAGGAGAAGCGCGAGAAGCTGGAGTTCCAGATGCAGCGGCTGGACGAGCTGCTCTCGTCGCCCGGCCGCGTCAACGTCTCGGCCCTGTCCGGCCGCGGCGTGGAGAAGCTCTGGAAGCCGATCGACCGCGCGCTGGAGGCCTACCATACCCGCCTGAGCACGGGGCAGCTCAACCGCTTCTTCGAGAAGGCGATCGAGCGCGTGAGCCCGCCGGCCCTGCACCACCATCCCTGGAAGCTCTACTACTCGACCCAGGTCTCGACCGCGCCGCCGACCTTCATGCTCTTCGCGAACCGGCCCCTGCCGCGCAACCACACCTACCGGCGCTACCTGGAGAACCGCCTGCGCGAGGAGCTGGACCTCCCGGGCGTGCCCGTGCGCCTGGTCGTCCGCAAGCGGACGGAATGAGACCCTCCCGCGTCCTGGTCCTGGCCGCATTGCTGCTCGCCGCCTGTCGCAACGAGCCGGCCCCGCCGGCGGAGTTCAAGCCGCCGGCCGACGGGCGTCTGACCGAGGAGCAGGTCCGCAAACACCTGGCCGGAGCGTTGAAATCCACCGAGTCCCAATGGGTGGCCGCCCGCGTGCGCGAGGCCCGGATGGCCGGCGTGACCGGCGGCATGGACCGCAAGATCGCGGACAGCCGCCGCCAGATCCTGCGCTCTCTGGAGGAGCGGCGCCGGACCCTGAAAGATCCCGCGAAGCAGGCCGAGATGGACCGGCAGATCGCCGAGGTTCGGCGTCTGCTCCGGGGAGCGCCGCCGGAGGTGCCGCCTTCCGTTCGCTACAACGCAGAGGTGGTGGCGAAGGTGGAGGGGAAACCATGAGATGGGCGACCCAACTGGTCTGTTCGCGCACGGGCGTCACCGCGCCCCTGGACACCCCCGCTTTCCTCTCGCCGGCCGGAGCGCCCTGGCTGGTCGAGTACGACCTCGATCCCGACAAGGGCGAGCACCTCCGCCGCGAGCTGCCGCGGCGCCCCTGGACCCTCTGGCGCTACCGCGAGCTCCTGCCTCTCTCGGACTTCGAGAAAAGGGTGGATCTCGGGGAGGGCGGGACGCCGCTGGTCCGTTTCCGCCGGATGGCTCCGGACGGAGTCGAGCTGCTGGTCAAGGACGAGGCCCTCAACCCGACCGGCTCTTTCAAGGCGCGGGGGCTGTCGCTCGCGGTGAACCGCGCCCGCGAGCTCGGTGCCGCGGGGGTGCAGCTCGCCAGCGCCGGCAACGCCGCCCTGGCGCTCACCGCCTATGCCGCCGCCGCGGGTCTCAAGGCCCGCGTCGCCCTGCCGGAGGACACGCCGCGCACGATCGAGGAGCGCTGCCGCGAGCACGGCGCCGAGGTGCTGCTCTCTCCCGGGACTCTCGTGGACGCGGCGAAGCTCCTCTCCGAAGCGGACGGCTACTGGACGGTCTCGACCCTGCGCGAGCCCTACCGGGTGGAAGGGAAGAAGACCATGGGCCTGGAGCTGGCCGAGCAGCTCGGCTGGGAGCTTCCGGACTGGATCGTCTATCCGCTCGGCGGAGGCACGGGGATCGTCGGCATGCACAAGGCGTTCGCCGAGCTGCGGCGGCTCGGGCTGGTGGGAGAGAAGAAACCGCGCTTCGTGGTCGTCCAGCCCACCGGCTGCGCGCCGATCGTCCGGGCGTTCGAGCGCGGAGAGGAGACCGCGGCTCCCTGGGAGAACCCGCAGACCCGCGTCTGGGGCCTGCGCGTGCCCAAGGCGATCGGAGACTTCCTGGTCCTGCGAGCGGTCCGGGAGTCCGGCGGCACGGCGATCGCGGTCGACGAGGAAAGGCTGGCGGAGGTCGCGTCGCGGGCGGCCCGGCTGGAGGGGATCCGGGTCGGACCCGAAGGGGCCGCGGCTCTGGCCGCCGTGGAAGATCTGAAGCTCGGGAAGGGGGAGCGGGTCGTGGTGTTCCAGACGGGAGACCCGGGGAACTACCGGTGAAGTCCTTTCTCGACTCCCTGATCTCCACTCGCACCGCCACCGCCGCCGCCGCCCTGGTGGGAACGGCGGACGAGATCCTCTTCGAAAGCGCCTCCGGAGAAGCCGAGCCGGAAACCCGTTTCGACTACGCCTCCCTGACCAAGCCGTTCGCCTTCACGCTCGCTCTGGTCCTGGACCAGGACGGCACTCTCCCCCTCGCCACCCGGATCGGTGAGGTCTTCCCCGAGGCGAATCTCAGGCTGGCGAGCCGGCCGCTCTCCGACCTCCTGCGCCACCGCTCCGGGCTGGCCCCCTGGGCGCCGCTCTACCATCTCTGCCGGTCGCGCGAGGAGGTCCTGCCCTTTCTGCTCGACGAGAGCCGGATACGGCCGACCCGGCGCGCCGTGTACGGCGACCTGGACGTCCTTCTCTATGGTCTTGCCGTAGAGAAGGCCATCGCTCAGCCCTATTCCCAACTGATCCGCTCCCGCATCCTCGATCCTCTCCATCTCTCCGCTGAGCCGGCCCCCGGTGACCAGCCCGGCGTGGCGCGGAGCTTCATGGATACGGACCAGGAGGTGAAGCTGGCGGCGAAGCAGGGATTGACGATCCCGCTCCAGGGTCCGCCCCCGCGCGGGCTGCCCCAGGACGGCAATGCGCGCTGGCTTGGAGCGGACCCGCCGGCCCATGCGGGGCTGTTCGGCAACGCCCGCGACCTATGGCGCCTGGGCGCGGAATGGCTGGCTCCGCGCGCCTTGTTGAAACAGGAGGCCACCGCGGCAGCACTGACAGGCAGCCCCTTCTACCTGGGCTGGTGGCGGAGGAGCCGGCGAGGCAGCGCGGGACCCGCGTTTTCTCCAGGCTCCTTCGGCCATACCGGCTTCGCGGGCGGCAGTCTCTGGATCGACCCTGAACAGCAGCGGGTGCTCGTCCTGCTCACGCACCGGACCGAGCCCTTCAGCAACATGAACTTGTGGCGGCGGCGCTTCCACGCCCTCGCATATGATTCCTTGACGGAGGCACTCTGATGAACACACGAGACCTGGTCCTGGTGGACGGGTACCGCACCCCGATGATCGATTACAACGGCGACTTCGCCGACACCTCGGCGATCGATCTCGCCGCGCATGTCGCCAAGGAGCTGCTCGCGCGGACCGGCGTCGAGCCGGGCGAGATCGACCATACGGTCGTGGGCAACGCGCTCCAGACCTCGCCCGACGCGATCTACGGCGCCCGCCATGTGGCGCTCAAGGCCGGCGTGCCGCAGGAGGTCCCGGCTCTCACCGTCAACCGCCTCTGCGGCTCCGGCATCCAGTCGGTCATCTCCGGCTCGCACCTGATCCTCGCCGGGGAGGCCACGACCTGCCTGGTGGGCGGCATGGAGAACATGTCGCAGACGCCGCACGTGATCTGGGGCGCGCGCAAGGGCTTCAAGCTCGGCCAGGGTCAGCTCCAGGACCTCCTCATGGTGGCCCTGATGGATACCTACTGCGGCTTCTACATGGCCCAGACGAGCAACAACCTCGCCCGCGACTACGGCATCTCCCGCCAGGAGCAGGACGAGTTCGCGATCCTCTCCCAGCGCCGGGCCGGCGAAGCCTGGAAGGCCTGCCGCCTCTCCGAGGAGGTCGTGCCCGTCACGGTCGGCAAGGGCAAGCGCGCCAAGACCGTGGAGCGCGACGACCACATGCGCCCCGACACCACCCTGGAAGACCTCGCGGGCCTGCCGACCGCGTTCGACAAGGACGGCTTCGTCACCGCCGGCAACGCCTCGGGCATCGTGGACGGCGCGGCCATGCTGCTCCTTTCCACCGAAGAGAGAGCGCGGGAGCGGGGCTGGCAGCCGCTCGGCCGCATCGTGTCGTGGGCGACCGTGGGCGTCGATCCCTCGCGCATGGGCATCGGCCCGGCGCCGGCCATCCATGCCGCGCTCAAGCGGGCGGACATGACGCTCGGCGACGTGGACCTCTTCGAGATCAACGAGGCCTTCGCCGGCCAGATCCTGGCCGTGGTCAAGGAGCTGAAGCTCGACGTGGACAAGCTCAACGTCAACGGCGGCGCGATCGCGCTCGGCCATCCTCTCGGCGCGTCGGGCAGCCGGCTGCTGATCACGCTGCTCAAGGAGCTGCGGCGCCGGGGCGGCGGCGTGGGAGTGGCGTCGGCCTGCATCGGCGGCGGCCAGGGAATCGCGATGGTGGTCGAGGCCGCGGCTTGATCGACCTCGCCGGCTACCGGGTGGTCGTGACGGGCGGCAGCCGCGGCATCGGAGCCGCGTGCTGCCGTCTCTTCGCCCAGGCCGGCGCGACCGTCCTCGTCCAGTACCTGGCGAGCGGCGTCAAGGCCAACTCCCTGCTCTCCGAGCTGCGCCGCATCGCCGATTTTCCCCACCGGAAGATGCGCTGCGACGTGACGCGGCGCGAGCACGTCCAGAGGCTCTTCCACTACGTGGAGGCGGAATGGGGCGGGCTCGACTGCCTGGTCAATAACGCCGGCGTCTGGGTCCACGAGCCGCTGGAGAGGCTGGACCACCAGCAGCTCCAGGCCACGCTCGCGGTCAACGTCGTCGGCCCCTTCCTCTGCGCCCGCGAAGCCATCGCCCTGCTCCGGAAGTCCTCGAACGGCTCGATCATCAACATCAGCTCCACGGCGGGGCAGCGGGGGGAAGCCTTCTACAGCCCCTACGCCGCGAGCAAGGGAGCGATGATCTCGGCCACGAAGTCCTGGTCCACGGAGCTGGCACCGGGCATCCGGGTCAACGCCGTGGCCCCGGGTTGGGTGGACACCGACATGACCGCCGAAGCCCTCTCCGGAGAGTGCCGCGACAAGATCCTCGACACGATCCCTCTGCACCGCGTCGCCACTCCGGCCGACATCGCCGGCCCCGTGATCTTCCTCGCCTCGCCGCTCGCGCGTCACATCACCGGCGAGATCCTGAACGTCAACGGCGGCAGCGTGCTGGTGGGCTAGAAAGGACCAAAGGGATTCAAAGGACTTGAAGGACAAAACGTCCGCTGTCCTTTGCGTCCTTTAGGTCCCTTATGTCCTTTCCGCCTCCTGCAGATACCCCAGGCACTTGTAGATCAGCTTCGAGGTCAGGAAGTCGCTCGCGGGCAGGCCCCCGACCGGGGCGAGCTCGAGCACGTCCATGGCCACGACCTTCTTCTCCTGGAAGAGACGGCGGAGGAGGCGCAGGGTCGGGTACCAGAGGCCGCCTCCCGGCTCCGGGGTTCCGGTCGCGGGGACGAGCGACGGGTCGAAGTAGTCGATGTCGAAGGTGAGGTAGACCTTCTCGGGCAGGCCGGCGAGCAGCTTCGGGAAAAGCTCCTCGGCGCGGTGGAGGTCGTGGCCCCAGATCACGGGCAGCTTCTTCTCCCGGATGAGCTGCGATTCGGGGGTCGAGAGGGAGCGGATGCCCACGGCGAGCGTTGGGATGCCGTCATCCACGACCCTTTTCATGACGCTCGCGTGGCTGTAGGGCGTGCCCTCGAACTCCTCGCGCAGGTCGGCGTGGGCGTCGAACTGGACGACGCCGATCTCCCCGTGAACTTCCTTTGTCGCGCGGACCGGCGCCTGGGTTATGCTGTGCTCGCCCCCCAGGGTCACGAGGAACTTGCCCCTCTCCAGGTGGGTGCGCGCCTCCTCTTGCAGCTCGGCCATGGCCTCGGCCATGTCGTAGGCCTCGGGCAGGAACGGCGGCAGGGTGGCGATGCCCTGGAGGTAGGGCTCGGCGCCCAGCTCCTCGTCGTACAGCTCCATGCTCTGCGAGGCGCGGATGATCGCGGCCGGGCCGCCCGAGGTGCCCTTGCCGTAGGAGACCGTCCGCTCGAACGGCACCGGGAGCACGACCACGCGGCTCGTCTCGTAGGCGCTGGATTCCGGCTCCAGCAGGCCGAAGTTGGTCGAGAGATAGGGCATGGGCCGGGGTTGTAGCAGGCAGGAACCAGGGTGTCAATTCTGGAGGGAAGGATGGATCTCGAGATCTCCGACGAGCTGTGCGAGCGCTTCCGGACCGCCGGGCGCACCGTGGTCTTCTCGGGAGCGGGCGTGTCCCGGGAGAGCGGCCTCGACACGTTCCGCGGCGCCGGCGGCCTGTGGGAAAAGATGCGCCCCGAGGAGCTGGCGACGCCGCAAGCGTTCCGCCGCGAGCCCGCCAAGGTCTGGCAGTGGTACGGCTGGCGTTATGACACCGCGACCGCCGCCCAACCCAACCCCGCCCATCTCGCCCTGACCGAATGGGAGAGCCTCTTTCCATCCTTTGTCCTCATCACCCAGAACGTGGACGGGCTCCATCGCCGCGCCGGCAGCAGGAAGCTGCTGGAGCTTCACGGCACGATCCTCCGGGCCCGCTGCGACCGGTGCGGACGGATGCGGGAGATGGGCGAGGCGCTCGCCGAGTCCAGAGAGGAGCCTCCCGCCTGCTCCTGCCAGGGCAAATTCAGGCCGGCGGTGGTCTGGTTCGGGGAGAGCCTCGATCCCGCGGTGCTCTCCTCGGCGTATGAGGAGGCGTCGGACTGCGACCTGTTCGTCTCGGTGGGGACCTCCTCGACCGTCTATCCCGCGGCCGGGCTGATCGAGGTGGCGCACCGGGCGGGCGCCTGCTTCGTGGAGGTCAATCCCGAGCTCACCCCGTTCTCGCCGCTGGCCGACTTGCGGATCGCGGCCCCGGCGGGCGAGGCGATCCCCAGGCTCACCGAGGAGATCCGCCGTTGCCGTCCGTCGGCCTGATCCGCGAGCTGCCGGAGAGCGAGCGCCCGCGGGAGCGGCTGCTCAAGCAGGGGGGCGAAGCGCTCTCCGACGCCGAGCTGGTGGCCGTGCTCCTGCGCACCGGCGTCAAGGGCGTCTCGGTCATGCAGATGGCGACCGAGCTGATCCAGGAGACCGGCGGCCTCACCGGGCTGGTGGCCTTGACGCAGCAGGGGCTCCGGCGCAAGGGGCTCGGACCCGCGAAGGCCGCGACCCTGCTCGCCGCCATGGAGATCGCCGCCCGCGTCGCCCGCGAGCCGCTCCGGGAGCGCAAGCTGCTGAGCCGTCCGGCCGAGGTAGCGCACTATCTCGCGCTGCGCTACTGGTCCCGCGACCAGGAGGTCGTGGGCGCCCTCTTCCTCGACGCCCGCAGCCGTCTGCTCGGGGAGAAGGAGATGTTCCGGGGCACGCTCGACCGCGCCGTCGCCGAGCCGCGGGAGATCCTCAAGGAGGGGCTGCTGCGCGGCGCCGCGGGCGTGATCGTCTTCCATACCCATCCGAGCGGCGATCCGGCGCCCAGCCCCGAGGACCTGACCTTCACCCGCCGCATGCGGGAGGCCGGGGAGCTGGTGGGCGTGCGCCTTCTCGATCACTTCATCCTGGGCAGCGCCGGCCGGTGGGTTTCCCTGAAGCAGAGAGGCGCATGCTAGGCTGCCGCGCATGCCCGATCACTACCATCTGGACTGCGCGAGCGGCATCGCCGGGGACATGTTCCTGGGCGCCTGCCTGGACCTCGGCATGCCGCTCGACGTCCTCCACGAGACCGTGGCCCGCCTGCGCCTTCCCAACGTCTCCGTGGAGAGCCGCAAGGCCTCCCGCGGAGGCTTCGTCGGCACCCGCTTCCGCGTGCTCCTGGACGGCATGCCGCTGGAAGGGCCGGACCCCGAGGAGCATCACCACCATCATCACGATCACCATCACCACCATGGCCACAGCCGTGACCTCGCGGCGATCCGGGAGCTGATCCAGGCGAGCGACCTCGCCGCGCCGGTCCAGGAGCGGGCGATCCGTCTCTTCCAGCGGCTGGGGGAAGCGGAGGCCAAGGCCCATGGCATGCCGGTCGACCGGGTCCATTTCCACGAGGTGGGCGCGATCGATTCGATCGTGGACCTCGTCGGCGCTGCGGCCGCGGTGGAGCATCTGTCCCCCGGACGGATCACGTGCGGCCAGGTGAACGTGGGCGGCGGCCGGGTGCGCACGGCGCACGGCGAGCTGCCCGTTCCGGCTCCCGCGACCGCCGAGCTGCTGCGGGGGATCCCGATCTTCGGCGGACCGGGCGGCGAGCTGACCACTCCGACCGGCGCCGTCCTCCTGGCCGAACTGGTGGACGAGTACGTGGACTTCCCCTCCATGGTCCTGGAAGGCACGGGCTACGGCCTGGGCAAGAAGGACCTGCCCGACCGGCCCAACGCGCTCCGGCTCCTGCGCGGTCGGGGGCGGGAGACGCGCACCGAGGTGATGATCGTCGAGTGCGAGGTGGACGACCTGCCTGGCGAAGGATTCGGCTTCCTGATGGAGCGCCTGCTCGAGGCGGGCGCCCTGGAGGTCTACTTCACGCCGGTCCAGATGAAGAAGAACCGGCCCGGGACGCTGATCACGATGCTCTGCCGGCGCCACCAGCTCGAGGGGCTCGCGGCGGTCCTGCTCATGGAATCCGGCTCGCTCGGATGCCGTTATAGCAGTGCAGCCCGCTTCGAAGCGGAGCGCGAGATCGCCGAGGTGGAAACGGCGTACGGGACGGTCCGCGTGAAGCGGGCCAGCCTCAACGGCCGGCCTCTCGCCGCGGCCCCGGAGTTCGAGGACTGCCGGCGTCTCGCGCTCGAGAGCGGGGTGCCGTGGCGCGACATCTACCGCGCCGCGCTGGTGGCCGCAGGCCAATAACCTGGGAGAGAGACAGAGATGACGCAAACCGGGACGGCGGCCCAGGGCCGCCTGGAGCTGGGTCTTGCCGGCGGCGGCGCGCTGCGCTGGGCCGCCGTGGACCTGACCGACGTGGTCCGCGAGGCGCGCGACCGGCGCGACCTCGGACCCGTCTCGACCGCGGCGCTCGGCCGCTGCATGGCCGGCGCGGCGCTGCTGCTCCGGCTTTCGACCAAGACGCCGACCCGTCTGGTCCTGGAGGTCCGGGGCAACGGCCCCCTGCGCCAGGTGCTGGCCGAATCCGACGACGAAGGCAACCTCCGCGGCATGGTGGGGGAGCCCTGGGTGGACGTGCCGCACCGGCCCGACGGCAAGCTGAACGTGGGCGGCGCGGTGGGGAAGGGCTTTCTCCGCGTGATCCGCGAGCACGGGAGCGGCGGCAGCTACAACAGCCAGGTCGAGCTGGTCACCGGAGAGATCGGCGACGATCTCGCCCATTATCTGGAGCAGAGCGAGCAGACCGCGAGCGCCGTGATGCTCGGCGTGCTCGCCCGGCCGGACGGGGTCGCGGCAGCCGGCGGCATGATCGTCGAGGTGCTGCCCGGAGCCTCGGACGAGGCCATCTCATCGCTCCAGGAGAACATCGCGCGGGTGCGCGGCGTGAGCCATCTGCTCGACGAGGGAGGCCTCCCCAACGTCCTGGAGACGGTGCTCTCCGGGTTCGACCGCCAGGTCAAGGAGGTGCTGCCGCTGCGCTACCGCTGCCGCTGCAGCCGGGAGCGCCTGCTGCGCCACCTGATCCTGCTTTCGGCCGAGGACCGCGACTACCTCCGCGAGGAGGACGGCGGCATCGGCGCCGATTGCGTCTTCTGCGGCGAGCACTACCGGTTCACGCCGGACGAGCTACAATCCCCCCGCCCATGAGCACTTTCTACGTCACCACTCCGATCTATTACGTGAACGACCTGCCCCACATCGGGCACATCTTCACGACCACGGCCTGCGACGTCCTGGCGCGCTACCGGCGCATGCGGGGCGACGAGGTCTACTTCCTCACCGGTACGGACGAGCACGGCCAGAACATCGAGCGCGCCGCCCAGAAGGAGGGGGTCCCCCCGATCGAGCTCGCGGACCGCGTGGTGAAGCGCTACCACGAGCTGCGCGACCGCCTCGGGTTCTCCAACGACGACTTCATCCGCACCACGGAGGAGCGGCACGAGCGCGGCGTGGCCGAGCTCATCCGCCGCATCGACGCCACGGGCGACTTCTACAGGGCCAGACACGAGGGCTGGTACTGCTCTCCCTGTGAAACGTTCTACACGGAGAAGGAACTGGGGGAAGGCAAGCTCTGTCCGATCCACGGCACGCCCGTGGAGTGGAAGTCCGAGGAGAACCTCTTCTTCCGTTTGTCCAAGTACCAGCAGCCGCTGCTCGACTGGTACGACCGGGACCCGCAGAGCGTCCGGCCGGAGACCCGCCTGAACGAGGTCCGCTCATTCGTGGAGTCCGGCCTGCGTGATCTGTCGGTCAGCCGGGCCAACGTGGAATGGGCCATCCCGTTCCCCGGCCACCCCGGCCAGACCGTCTACGTCTGGCTCGACGCCTTGACGAACTACATCAGCGCGCTGGGCTTCCCCGAAGGCGACCTCTACAAGAAGTTCTGGGAGAACGGGGACGTCCGGATGAACATGATCGGCAAGGACATCCTGCGCCACCACGCCGTCTACTGGCCGGCCTTCCTGATGTCCGCGGGGCTCCCCCTGCCGACCACGGTCTGGGCGCACGGCTGGTGGAACCGTGATGGCCGCAAGGTCTCGAAGTCGGCGGGCAACGTCGTCCGGCCGGACGAGCTGATCGAGCGCTTCGGCGCCGACAGCCTGCGCTACTTCATGATGAGGGAGATGGTCTTCGGCCAGGATGCCTCGGTCTCGGACGAGGGCTTCGTGGAGCGGTACAACTCCGACCTTGCCAACACGCTCGGCAACACGGTCAGCCGCCTGGTCACGCTGTCGCGCAACGCCTTCGGCGGCAAGACGCCGCCGGTGCCGTGCGAAGACAACCCGATGATCGAAGCGGCGCGCCGGACCGTGCCCGAGTACCGCGCGGCCATGGACGAGCTCTCCTTCAGCCGCGCGCTCGAAGCGCTCTGGCGCCTGCTCGGCGAGGCGAACCAA
>JBJMGZ010000057.1:0-3486 GCA_045807605.1 Thermoanaerobaculia bacterium
TGCGCGAGGTCGGCTTCAGTCAACATGGGAAAACCTGCGAACACGCGCCGTGAAGGCCCCACCCGGGGGCCGCGCGGTAGGCGCAGGGGGTGGGGAGCCCGGCGCAGCCGGGCGGGAATCCGTTCATGCTCGCTCCCCGAAGATCGCGGTGCCGACGCGCACCCAGGTGGTGGAGCCGCGACCGTAACGGACGGCGACCTCGAAGTCGTGGCTCATGCCCATGGAGAGCCAGCCGGGGAAGCCGGCCCACTCGGGCCGCGCGCCCAGCTCGTCGCGCAGCTCCCGCAGCCGGCGGAACCAGGGGCGGGAGCCCTCGGGATCGTCCGCCTGGGGAGGAATGGCCATCAGGCCCACGATCTTCAGGTGCTCCAGGTCCGCGAGCGGACGCGCCGCCTCGGCGAGACCCTCGGGCGAGAAGCCGTGCTTGCTCTCTTCGTTGCCGAGGTTGACCTCCAGGAGGCCGGAGATCCGCAGATTGCGGCGGCCGGCCTCCCGGTCGAGGGCCTCGGCGATCCGCGGACGGTCGATGGAATGCACGGTGCGGAAGAGGTCGAGCGCGGGCTTGACCTTGTTGGACTGGAGCGGCCCGATCAAGTGCCAATCGATGTCGCTTTCGGCGATGCCGGCGATGCCGGCGAGCTCGCGGCTCTTGGCGAGCGCCTCCTGGACGCGGTTCTCGCCGAAGACCCGCAGGCCGGCGCGCCAGGCCTCGGCGAGGACCGCGGCGGGCTGGGTCTTGCTGGCGCCGACGAGGACGACGTCCCGGGGATGCCGGCCGGAGCGCTGGCAGGCCTCCTCGATGCGGCGGGTGATCTGAAGATACCGGTGCGCGATATCTGCCGGGGGCGGCATCAGGCCGGCTCGGCCTCCAGGTAGAGGATGCGCTTGCAGCTGTCGCACTGCACCAGGCCGGTGCCGTTGCGGATCTCCACCACGGACTGCGGCCGGACCCGGTAGTTGCAGGCGGCGCAGTGCCACTCGCGCTGCCCTTTGCCGGGCCGCTCGATCAGCCGCACGGAGGCCAGGGCGCCGCCGGGGTAGCGGTCCAGGATGCGCTCGAACTGGGTGACGAAGCCGCGCGGCAGCTTGCCGCGCAGCTCGGCGATGCGGGCCTTGAGGTCGGCCACCTGCTGGGCCACGGCAGGCTTTTCAGACTCCCAGCGGGCGAGCTCGGCGGCGTAACGCCCTTCCAGCTCGCGGAAGCCCTCGCGCCGCGCCGCGAGATCCTTCTGCGCCTTCTCGTGCAGCTCCAGCGACGACAGCGCCTTCTCCTCCGACCCGGTGATCTGGGTCTTCACCGTGTCGATCTCCTGGAGGAGCGCGCCGTACTCGCGCTGGGTGCTGACCCGGTTGATCTGCTGCTGGTACTTCTTCAATTTCTCCTGGGCATCCGCGGCGGCGGCTTCGGCGGTCCGCCGCTCGTGCGCGGCGGCTTCGACGGCTTGCTGGATCTCCTCGATCTCGGCCTTGCTCGACGCGTGCTCGTCGTGGAGCTCGCGCATCCAGTCCGGAATGCCGTGGAGCCGCCGCTCGGCTTCGCGCAGATGATGAAGGGCGGCTTGCAGCTCCACGATGGTTTCGAGGTTCTGATTCATGGGTGGGGTCTGTTCTCCTCTCCAAAAGACAGGGCAGGTCGAGCGCCCGGCAATGCGGTCGAGAGGGGAGGCTCATCGCGCCGGGTTCGCCTGCGAAGTGGGTCCACCTGGATTCGAACCAGAGACCTGCCGGTTATGAGCCGGATGCTCTAACCGCTGAGCTATGGACCCGGAAAATAGCCCACCAGGGGCGGCTCGTCAGTATATATCAGCTATCGGCCTCATCGGAGATACCGCTTCCGGGACGGCTTGCCCTGCTTGCGCGCCTTCTCGCCACCCTCGGTCCATTCGTGCGCCTCCTGGGACGGCGGCAGCTCGTCCGGGACGAACGCGCCCCAGGCGCGGACGAGGCGCGCCGCCATCGCCCGCGCCTTGCCGGGATCGTTCACCGGCCGGGTGTCGTGAGGGCCGCCATCGCCTTCGGCATCCCAGTGCTCCAGGGTGAGCCGCGGCGGCGCGATCCCGTGCAGAGGGGGTGTGGCGCCGAAGCGGTCGCGCAGGCGGGTGAACACGGTCCGCGGCGGCTCCCGCAGCTGCGCCTGCGCCTCCTTGGAGCGGAACGACATGCGGGCCAGGTAGTACTCGGGCTCGGGCGGCGCGAAGCGCGATTCCCAGAGGAGTTGGTCGTCGCCCTCGACCAGGGAGAAGCGGTTCGTGCCGTTGGTCAGGTAGAGCTCGGAGACGGCGGGCACGGAGGACCGCCGGAAGAGGCTGGGCGCCGCGGCCGGCGGGACCTCGCCCCCGGCCGCCACCACGAGGGTGGCCCAGACCCGCGTCGTCGGCACCCTTTGCCGCCTGGGCACGAGGATGCGGCGCTCGAAGCCCGCCGGCAGCTTGACGATCAGCGGCACTTCCAGGAGCTGGCGGCCGAGGTTGCCGCCGTGGAGGATCTGCCCCTTTTCGCCGAACTCCTCGCCGTGATTGGCGGTGACCACGAGCAGCGTGCGGTCCCACTCGCCGCTGGCGCGCAGGGCGTCCAACAACCGGCCGAGCTGCTCGTCGGCCCAGGCCACGTTCAGGCAGTACATCGCCCAGAGCCGCCGCCGCTGGTTGAGCGGCAGCGGGTCGGCCGGGTCGAACCAGCGCTCGATCTGCATGGGCAGGACCTTGCGCGGGAGCTGCGGCGGCGTGCGGCCGAGCCGGGGGAGGAACGCGTTGCGGCGCAGATAGGGGGCCGCCGGCGCGGGCAGGTGGGCCCAGACGAACTGCCGCTCGTCCGCCATCGCCCGCAGCCGCTCCACCAGGCGCGCTCCCTTGCCGTAGTGCTGGAACAGGTCGAAACCCTGGTTGAAGCCGAAGGTCTGGTTGTGCCAGGGCCCGCTCCAGTAGCCGGTCGTCTTGTAGCCGGCGGCCTGCAGCGCCTCGGCGAGCGTGATGAGCGCCGGGGAGAGGCGCGCGCGCCCCTGATGGAGCACCTGGTGCTGCCAGGGGCGAAGGCCGGTGAACAGGGTCGCCAGCGTGGACCCCTCCCAGCTCGACGACGCGATGGCCGGTCCCGCCCAGTCCGCCTCCCGGATCAGCTCGTCCATCCGCGGGGTGAGCCCGGGCTCGCCCCCCAGCCCCTCGACGGCGTCGGCGCGCAGGGAGTCGAGCGTGATGAGGACGATCGGGCCGTCGTGGGGGTAGTCGGGAGCGCAGGCGGTCAGGAAGAGGAGGAGGAGAAGCAGAGCCCCGTAGGGGCGACGGCATGTAGCCCCGGGCTTGAGCCCGGGGTAGGCAGACCCAAAGAGAATCCACAAGCCCCGAAGGGGCGGCGGCAGCGGCCCCGGGCGCGAGCCCGGCGGCCCACCGCCCGCCGCGGGGCTGGCGCCCCTGGCCCCGCCATCGCCCCTTCGGGGCTCGGGGGATTTTTTAGGCTCCCTGAACCCCGGGCTGAAGCCCGGGGCTACAT
>JBJMGZ010000058.1:0-4924 GCA_045807605.1 Thermoanaerobaculia bacterium
TTCAATGCGTCGCGAGGATCGCCCGAAACCGTACGTCGTCCTGGAAGCCGTGAAAGATAGGATCATCGAGGAACTCCTCCCGCGGATAACCTTTCTGGACGGCCTGCCTAATGCGAGCATATGCCTCTTTTCGCCGACCCGCCATCGCATAGATCTGGGCGGCGCGGAAGGTGTAAACACTCTGCTCTGGCCTGAGTGCCATCGCTTCTTGAATGTTGCCCAGGGCCTCGTCGTAGCGATTGCGCTTGGCGGCGCAGAAGGACCGCACGTACAGCAGATAGTCGCGCCAGCGTCCGCGCGCGAGTTCCTCGTCGAAGCCGCGCAGAGCGGTCTCGTACCAGCGTCGAGCCTCTTCCTTTTGACCGATTTTTTCGTAGCATTCGGCCAGGTTGCGCGCCGTGGTCGGATCAGCTTCCAGCTCGTAAGCCCGCTTGAAGGACTCGATGGCCTCAGGCATGCGGTCCAGCTTGAGATGGCTTGGCGTGCTGCCTGCTCAGCCGTGCCCGACTCGCGGAGACTTCGCCCAGCGGGATAACCTCCAGGTCCTCCTTCAGCTCCTCGGCCGTCGCATAGCGCCCGGCCGGGTCCTTTTTCAGAGCCCGGTCGATCACCTCACTCAGCTCGGGAGGGAGCTCCGGGCCCAGAAGCTTCGGCGTCTCATTCAGGATCGAATAGATCACCGCCTGCTCGTACTCGCCCCGGAACGGCTGGCGGCCGGTCACCATCTCGTAGAGCACGACCCCGAGCGCCCAGAGGTCGCTGCGCGGATCGACCTTCTCGCCCCGGGTCTGCTCGGGCGACTTGTAGGCAGGGGTTCCCGGCGAGGCGCCGAGGCGGGTCAGCGAGGTGGCCCCGATCATCTTCGCGAGACCGAAGTCGAGCAGCTTGACCGTGCCGTCGGGCAAAACCATGATGTTGGCAGGCTTGATGTCACGGTGGACGATCTCCCGGCAGTGCGCTGCGGCAAGCCCGCGAGCGATCTGGCGCGCGATGCTGAAAGCTTCGGGCAGCGGTAGCGGCCCGCGCTCCAACTTCCGCTGAAGGGTCTCCCCCTCATAAGGGCCAGGGAGAGAAACACTCTCCCGCCCTCGCTCTCACCAATCTCATAGATCGTCGCCACGCTTGGATGGTCGAGCAGCGCTGCGGCCTGGGCCTCCCGTAGGAAGCGCCGTCGGGCGCTCGGGTCACGAATGAGATCGGTAGGCAGGAACTTGAGCGCCACGATCCGGCCGAGACGCGTATCCTTGGCTTTGTAGACCTCCCCCATGGCACCGCCGCCCAACAGTTCCAGGATCTCGTAATGAGCAATCCGGCATCCGAGGGCGAGCGGCTCCGCGGCAACGCCTAAGGTGACCGGCGCCAGCAACCGGTAGCCCCTCTTGGCGATCGTCTGGATGAAGCGCGGGTTCTTCGCCTCGTCGCCGAATGCCTTGCGCAGCTCCCAGACGGCGTGGCTCAGCACTTCGTCGGTGACGAAGGCGTCCCCCCAGACCTCGCGTATCAGGCGCTGCTTGGAGACCATGTTGGGAGCATGTCGGGCCAGGCAGGACAGGACCTGCATCGAGCGCGGCTCGACGGAGACTGCGGCATCCCCCCGCTCCAACCGCGCCAGGACCGGGGAGATCCTCCACTCGGCGATGAAGAAGTCAGGTTCCCTGGAACTTTGCATCCCAGATTGAATTCTATAGTACGGCCCATGCGCCAAGCCCGGCTCCTGAACGTGCGCGGGTCGTGGCGCGGCCTTCCATCGCGGTCTGGCCCGGGGACGGTGGATGCGATCCTCGCCATGGGCTGTATACAGCCGTCCTTTCCGGAGGGGTCTTCCAGAACGAGCTAAGGCGACATGCGGGCTCCCGCACGGCTTTTCAGCGGGAACGATCCATGACGAGCTGCTCAAGCTGCTCAAGGAGGTCGCTCCTGCCGCGGTTGTATCCGCGCTCGATGATTAGCCGCAGGGTTTCTCTCGCCTGGTCGGCGTCCTCAGGGCTTGCCTCTCGCAAGAGAGCCCGCAGGTCATCGAAGTCCTGCGGTCGAAGCCGATCGTCTCTTGCCAAGAGCTTCAGGGCAATCAGGTGACCCGTGGTGGCAACAGGTAGAGTGACCCCGGCCGCGATCTCGAGCTGCTCGGCCTGGGCTACGATCTCCGGCTCCACGCCGGAGGAAGCGAAGAGCAGGTCCACCAGGACCCCTTGTTCATCCTCGCCGGGCGCGATGAACCGGACGGTTGCAAGGCGGCCGGCAGCATCCTGCTCCAGGTGTTCCACAAGGATGTAGCCGCGCGCCCGAAGATTCCGGACCAGCTTTTCGGCCTGCGAGTCCCCGGCAACAGCGACGACCAGGTCGACGTCCCGCGTGGTCCTAGGCTCGGCGCGGGCGGACACCGCGAGTCCCCCTACCAAGGCGCAGCGCTGATTGAGATCTCGGAGATCACGGGCGGCCCGAAGCAGAACCGCAAGCAGGCGGGTCACTCGAATCTCTCGAAGCTGCGGGAGGGCCGGCCCACCCCGTCTCCATGCTCGGCGCCCGGGCGGTGGTGGAGCCACTCCACGAGCCGGCGCTCGATCTCAGCCTCCGGCGCATCGGGGAAACGGCGCCGGAGATTCTGCCGCATGATGGCTTCTGCCGTCTCGTACAGGTCGAAGGCCATCTTCATCCGCGACATCACCGCGGGGTCCCGGATCGGCTCTTTCATGGGCCGATTCTACCTGACGGCGAACGGCCCTTCTGCCGCGAAGAAGCGCGCTTGCGCTGCGAAAACGGGCTTGCCGCTCGGCGCGCAGCGCTCGCGGGGACCGGGAGAAGAGATTTCTGCCGCGAGACCCGCCGGTCGTGCCGCAAGACCCGGGAGGTTCACAGCATCTCAGACTACCTTCGCCGGATATCTCTGCCAATACGAAGCAGGCAGCTCCTGATTCGCAGTATCAAGCCGATCTTTCGCGGCACGGAAGCGCAGAAGGGAAGCCGGCCTGGGCTCACGGTCGGCACGGAAGCGATGCTTCGCGGCAGACTGGATATTTTCCACCGCGAAATCTCGCGGTCGTGCCGCGAATTGCCGATCACGCGCGTTGCAAACGAGATGATTTGCGGCACTTTTCGCTCCGTTCGCAGCAGATGATCCTGAATTCGCGGCTAACCCTTCGCCAGTTCCCGCAGCTCCGGGCTCCCGGGGTACTTCCCCAGCGCGTAGCGGAGCAGGGCCGCGGCGCTGTCCGGGTCCTTGAGCGTGCGCAGGGTCTTGACGGCCTCGGCGTAGGCTCCGGGCGTGGGGCTCGACTGGACCATCTGGCGCAGGGTCGGCCCCACCCTTCCGGGACGGCCGCTCAGGGCGTAGAGGACGGCCAGGTTCGAGTAGGCGCGGACGTCGTCGGGGAAGAGCCGGATCTCCTGGACGAACGCGGCCTCGGCTCCCGGGGTGTCTCCGAGGTCCGCCAGGATCTTGCCGCGGATGAGCGAGAGCCCGTGGATCAGGTCCGGGTCCTGCGTCTCGCGCCGGGCGTAGACGTCCATGGCCTTCGCGGTGGTCTCCAGGGCCTCCTCGTACTGCCCGCGGGCGTGGAGCACCTCGGCCAGGGTGATCATGGGACCGAGACGGAGGTTCTCGTCGTCCATGGCGAGGCGGGCCTCGCGCTCGGCTTCGTCGAGGTCTTTTTTCCTGAGCGCAATCTGGGCGAGGAGGCCGTGCGCGAACGAGGGGTGGGTCGGCGCGGCCATGCGGGCGTGCGCGGCGGCCTCGTCGAGCCGGCCGAGGTCGAAGTAGAGCGAGGCCGCGGAGACCGCGATGGATGGCGAGCCGTCCGAGATCCTGAGACCCTCCCGGTAGGCGGCCAGGGCCTCGCCGGTCCTCCCCAGGGCCTTGAGCGAGTGGCCCAGGAACTCCCAGGCATCCACCATCTGCGGGTTCACGGCGAGCACCCGGCGGTAGGCCGCGGCGGCCTGCTCGTGCTCCTTCCTGGCGCTGTGCTGGAACGCGGCCTTCAAGTCGGCGAGCGCGCCGATGCGGCTCTTCGGGTCCGGCAGCGGACCGCTCAGGTCACCGCCGGCCGAACCGACATACCCGAGCGCGATCATGGCCTTCTTCGCCTCCTCGTCCACGGCCGAGGGGGGCGCGAGCCGGCGCTCGTAGCCCTGCATCTCCCGGCGCAGTTCGCCGTAGATCCGGCGCTCCCGGGCGAGCACGTTCGTCCGCTCCCGCGGGTCCGCGCCGAGATCGTAGAGCTCGGGGTCCGGCCCCTCGATGTAGTGATGCCGGCCGTCGGTGAGCGACGCGAGATCGCTCCAGCCGAAGTGGAGGCGCGGGTAGAAGGTCTCGGAGTAGATGCGGCGCTCCGGCGCATCCGCCAGATCGAGCAGGGACTTGCCCTTCAGGGCCTCCGGCAGGGGCAGCCCGAGGAGCGAAAGCACGGTGGGCACGACGTCGGTGAGCTGGGCGGGCCGGGAGATCGTCGATCCCGAGCGCTTCGATCCCGGCAGCTTCACGATCATGGGGACGTGGATCGCCTCGTCGTAGAGCAGCACTCCGTGCTCGTCCTCGCCATGGTCGCCGAGCCCCTCGCCATGGTCGGAGACCAGGACGATCAGCGCGTCGTCGTACACCCCGAACCCTTCGAGCGCGGAGAGAAGGTCGCCCACGATCTTGTCGGCCGAGGCGATCTCGCCGTCGTAGCGGGATTTGTAGCGCGAGGCGAACGGCTCCGGCGGCGCGTACGGGGTGTGCGGCTCGTAGATGTGGAAGAAGAAGAAGAACGGCTTGTCTCGATCGGAAGATACCGCTCGCAGCCAGTCCAGCGCGAGCTTCAGCGTTTCGCTCCCCGGCCGCTGCATGCCGCCGAGGCCGGTGTTGGTGCGGAACTCGACGCTGTCCTCGTAGAGGTCGAAGCCGGTGTCGAGGCCGCCCTTGCCTTGCAGGACGTAGGCCGACACGGCG
>JBJMGZ010000059.1:0-5232 GCA_045807605.1 Thermoanaerobaculia bacterium
GCCCTGCTGGCCTCGAACACCTCGGCGCTCTCGATCACCGAGATGGCCGCGGCGACCGGCCGCGCCGATCGCTTCGCGGGCATGCACTTCTTCAACCCGGTGCACGTGATGAAGCTGATCGAGCTGGTGCGCGGCCTGGAGACCTCGCAGGAGACGCTCGACGCCCTGCGCGAGGTCGGCGTGCGCATGGGCAAGGAGATCGTGACCGTCAACGAGTCGCCCGGGTTCGTGACCTCGCGCATCAACGCCCTCATCGGCAACGAGGCGTTCCGCATGCTCCAGGAGGGGGTGGCGAGCGCCGAGGACATCGACAAGGCGCTCAAGCTGGGCCTGAACCATCCCATGGGCCCGTTCGAGATGGTCGACCTGGTCGGCCTGGACGTGCGGCTGTCGATCCTGGAGTTCCTGCACCGCACCCTGGGCGAGGCCTACCGGCCGAACAACCTGCTGGTGCAGCACGTGCGCGCCGGCCGCCTGGGCAGGAAGGTCGGGCGAGGGGTGTACGACTACAACGAAAACGGGGACAGGATCCGAATGTAGGGGCGGGGCTTGCCCCCGCCCGGGAGGGGGTCAACCCCTCCCCTACATCAAGAAGCCAGCTCCCGCACCCCCGCCTCCAACCGCCGGGCCAGCTCCGGCAGCGCCGCCGCATCCACCGAGCAGTGGGCGATCCTCAGGTACCGGGGCTCCAGCGAGATCAGCCCGGTCTCATGGTGCTCCAGCAGGTGCCGGCGGACCTGCTCCGAGGTCAGCCCCAGCCGCTCGGGCAGCTCCACCAGGGCGAAGCAGCCCGAGTTGAACGGCAGCACGGTGAGCAGGCCGGGGTCGGCTTGGGCCAGGGCCTCCTTGAGCGCCCGGTAGCGGCCTTCGAGGAGCAGCCGCACCTGCTCGACCTCCTCGCCGATCCTCTCGTTGCGCAGCGCTTCGAGCAGCACCCGCTGGCTCGCGGCGATGGGCGCGCCCACGCCGGAGCGCACCAGCATCTTCACCTTGCCCTCCATCCCGCGGGCCTCGTCCGAGTCCGGATCGAGGGCGAAAGTCAGGAATCCCACCCGGCCGCCAAAAAAAGAGAACTCTTTTGTCGCGCCATCGACCTTCACAGGCACCAGATTAGGGTGAGACCCGATCAGGTCCCAGAAGAGGGAAACCCGGGGCACGTCCGGCTCATAAATCAATCCGGCGTAGGCGTCGTCGCAGACCACGACGAGCGGCCGTTGCTCCGCGATCTCCAGGAGGGAGGCGAGGACAGCCTCGCGCTCCGCCGGAGTGAGCGAGTAGCCGCCGGGGTTCGACGGCAGGTTGAGGATCGCGACGGCCGGCTCGCCCTCGGGAACGCCGGAGAGCGCCTCCGGGATCGCCCGGACGTTGTAACATCCGTCGACGTACCCGGGCGCCGTCAGGATGGTGGAGCCGGTGCGGACCGCGAACGCCTGCCGGTAGTTGCCCCAGAAGGGGCGCGGGATCGCCACCGCCCTGCCCTCGGCGCCGAAGAGATCGGCGAGCAGCGAAAGGCCGTGGCTCAAGCCCACGGTGACCAGCGGCAGGCTCGAAGGCACGGACGGATCCACGCCGCGGCGCTGCCAGGCGCGCCAGAGCCGCCGCACCTCGGGCATGCCTCCGACGGCGGGGTCCGGCGAGCCCTGGAAGACGGCGCGGCGGCCCAGGGGAGACAGCGACCGGAAGAGCGCCCCGTTCATGGGCGCGGAGTATATGACCTGCGATGGCACAGAACTTTTGCAGATTGACAAACACACTCGGGAAGCTCACCCTCATCCTCACCGCCATGACTCTGATTCCCCTCGCCGCGCATGGAGCCGCTATGCCCGAGCCGATCTCGTACACCCTGCGCTTCCCGGCCCCCCAGACCCATTACGTCGAGGTCGAGGCGCTCGTCCCTACCGAGGGGCGCGCCGAGGTCGAGCTGCTGATGGCGGTCTGGACGCCCGGGTCGTACATGGTGCGCGAGTTCGCGCGCAACCTGGAGGCGGTGACCGCGTGGAGCGACGCGGGCGAGCCGCTCCCCATGACCAAGACGAGCAAGAACCGCTGGCGCGTGGAGGCCCGGGGGGCGAGGCTTCCGGCGAAGATATCCGTGCGCTACAAGGTCTATTCGCGCGAAATGTCGGTGCGCACGAACTTCGTGGACGAGGGCTTCGCGATCCTCAACGGCGCGTCCACCTTCCTGACCCTCGCCGGCGGCGGGAAGCGGCCCCACGAGGTGCGTCTGGTGCTGCCGCCGCAGTGGCGGACCGCGGTGAGCCCCCTGCCGCTCGAAGACGTCAACGCCTGGCGCGCTCCCGACTTCGACACCCTGGTCGACTCCCCGATCTACGCCGGCAACGCGCCGGTCTACCGCTTCGAGGTGGCGGGCCGGCAGCACCTGCTGGTCAACGAGGGCGAGGGCAGCATCTGGGACGGCCCGCGCTCGGCCGCGGACGTGGAGCGGATCACGCGCGAGCTGGCCGCCTTCTGGGGCGTGGTCCCGTACGAGCGCTACGTCTTCTTCAACCTGATCACCGAGGCCGGCGGCGGGCTGGAGCACCGCGACTCGTGCGTGCTCATGACGAGCCGCTGGAAGTCGCGCACCCGCGAGGCCTACAACGACTGGCTGGCCCTGGTCAGCCACGAGCTGTTCCATGCCTGGAACGTCAAGCGCCTGCGCCCGGCCGAGCTCGGCCCGTTCGACTACGAGTCGGAGGTCTACACGCGCAGCCTCTGGTTCGCCGAGGGCGTCACCTCCTACTACGACGAGCTGCTCGTCCACCGCGCCGGCCTGACGAAGCGGGACGAATTCCTGAAGAAGCTGAGCAAGCAGATCGAGGCGCTCCAGACCACGCCCGGCCGCCTGGTGCAGCCGCTGGAGGAGTCCTCGTTCGACGCCTGGATCAAGTACTACCGGCGCGACGAGAACTCGGTCAACTCCGGCGTCAGCTACTACACCAAGGGGAGCGTGGTCGGCTTTCTCCTCGACGCGCGCATCCGGACCGCCACGGCCGGCAGGCGCAGCCTGGACGACGTGCTGCGCCTGGCCTGGAAGAGGTACTCGGGAGAGCGCGGCTTCCAGCCCGGCGAGCTGCGCGCGGTGGTCCGCGAAGTGGCCGGCACCGATCTGGACCCCTGGATGGCGCGCGCCCTGGAGAGCGCCGGGGAGCTCGATTACACCGAGGCCCTGGAGTGGTACGGCCTGCGCTTCGTCGAGAGCGAGGAGGAGAACGGCAATGGCAACAGCGACGGCGGCAAGGCGAAGGACGACAAGAAGGACGAGGAGCCTCCGGGCTGGCTGGGGATCGAGACCGAGGTCCAGGCGGGCCGGGTGGTCGTGTCCCAGGTCAAGCGCGACACGCCGGCCTACGAGGCCGGGGTCAACGTCGGGGACGAGCTGATCGCCCTGGGCGAGTACCGGGTGCCGCCCGAGGGCTGGAAGGACCGGCTCAAGGCCTACCGTCCAGGCCAGAAGGACTCGCTCCTCGTGGCCCGGCGCGAGCGCCTGATGCGCCTGCCCGTGGTCTTCGGAGAGAAGCCGAAGCTGCTCTGGAAGCTGGAGCCCGATCCGGAAGCCACCGTCGAGCAGCGGGGCCGCCTGGAGGACTGGCTGCGCGGCTCCGAGCCGGAGGCGCGGGCGGCGGAGGCGCTGACTCCGCCCGTGGAAGAGACTGAGCTGGAGGAGTCGTCGCACTGGTAGCCGGGGATCAAATCACTCGATCATTGCCCCCATCGACCGGGATCTGCGCCCCGGTAGTCTTCGCGAACAGCGGCCCGCAGAGCTCCGCGGCCAGCTCGGCCACGTCGCGGCTGGCCACCTCGGTCCTGAGGACGTTGTTCTTCCTGTAGCTCTCGACGTCCATGCCGTAGGCGGCGGCGCGGGCGGCCAGGACCTCCCCGGTCCAGACGCCGGTGTCGAACACGGCGTTCGGGTGGATCACGTTGACCCGGATGCCGTCCCTCCCCCACTCCAGGGCGGCCACGCGGGCGAGCTGGGTCAGGGCCGACTTGGAGGCGGAGTAGGCGCCGGCTCCGGGGCCGGGCGCGGGCACGTTCTTCGAGCCGATCACCACCACCCGGCCGCCCCTCGGAGCCAGGGCGAGCAGCGGATGGCTCTCGCGCATCAGCACCACGTTCGAGTCCAGGTTGATCGACATCGTCCGCCGCCACTCCGCGAGCGGCAGCTCGGCGATCCTGCGGCTCTCCGGGAAGATGCCGGCGTTCAAGACCAGCATGTCCAGCCCGCCAAAAAATCCAACTGCGGCGGCCACGGCGCTGCGCACGTCCGGCTCGCGGGTGACGTCGCAGACCACTCCTTTGAAGTCCGGGCGGTCGAGCGCGATGGGCTTCAGATCGAGCCCGACCACGGCGGCGCCGCGGGCGAGGAGCGAGTCGACGCAGGCGCGGCCGATCCCCGAGGCCGCGCCGGTCACCAGCGCAATTTCTCCTGTCAGGCCGGCGAGAGCAGGCGGCTTCCCGCCCTTCTTGAGCTTGGCCTGCTCCAGGTCCCAGTACTCCATGTCGAAGAGCTCGCGGGGCGACAGCGCCCGCCAGCCGCCCAGGAGCGCGGCCCGCTCCAGGATGTCCAGGGTGTGCTCGTAGATCTCGCGGGCGATGGCCGCGTCCTTGACGGTCCGGCCCGCTGACAGCAATCCCAGCGCCGGATCGAGGATTACCCGCGGCGCCGGGTCGAGCATGGTCTTGCCGGGCGCCTGGTGGCGCTCGAAGTACTCCCTGTAGGCCGCGGCGAAGGCCTCCACGTCCCGTCCCAGCATCGGGACCGCCTTGGTGCGGATGACGTGGTCGGGCGTGGCCGGCCCCTGCTGGGAGAGCGTGCCCACGTCCTCCCGGCGGCAGAAGGAGAGGCTCCGGGCATCGCAGCGCGAGACGAGGACCATGGGCGCTCCCGCCGCCGTGGAGACATCGCGCCGCAGGCGTGCTATCTCTGCCGGAACCGGCTCTGAGGAGGCGTCGTACGGCCCCAGGTTCCAAGCTCCCTGCGACTCCAGGTAGCGCTCGGCGAGGTTCACGAGGCGGATCATGCGCTCGTAGGACTCCCGCGCGGTCTCCGCGAACGAGAAGATGCCGTGCTTCAGCAGGACCATGCCGACCGTCTCCGGCCCGGCCTCGGCCGCGAAGCGCTCGGCGCAGAGGCGGGCGAGGTCGAACCCCGGCATCACGTAGGGGATGACGACCACCGTATCCCCATAGGCTTCGCGGACGAGCGCCTCGCCGTCGCGGGAGTTGGTG
>JBJMGZ010000060.1:0-13948 GCA_045807605.1 Thermoanaerobaculia bacterium
GATAGGTCGAGCCGTTGACGTTGCTCACCGCCTCGGAGAACGTCACCACGACGTTGGCGGTGGTGAGCACGTTCGTGGCGCCGTTGGCCGGATTGACCGCGGTCACCGTCGGGACCGGATTGCCGCCGCCGCCGTTGGCCGGGAAGCCGAGCGGAACCGAGGTGTTGCCGGTGCCGCCGGCGGCCGTGCGCGTGGTGGTGAAGCTCCAGACCACGTCCTGCGACGTGCAGTTGTTGTGGACGTCGCAGATCGGCGCCCGCAGCCGGGCGGTGTAGGTGGCCCGCGAGCCGAGGAAGACCCGGTGCGGGAAGAGCGCCCAGGTGCCGTCGCCGATCTGGTCGACGAACGCCGGCACGGTGACGCCGTTGGAATCGGTGAGCTCGAAGCTGCCCGCGTCGACGCCGGTCACCGGCTCGGAGAAGTGGGCCTTGACCACGACGTCCTGGTAGACCTCCGTGGCGGCATTGGCCGGGTAGGTGGTGACGGTCGGCACCCGCGTGTCCGTGGTGCCGGTGATGTCGATCACCCAGCTCTCCGTCTCCATGGGCACGGCGGGGGCGCCTTCCACCACCGCCGGCTCGGCCGTGGGCGTGCGGCCGTCGCAGGCCCCCTTGAGCACGCAGGGCTCGAGCGTGAAGTCGGTGTCCGTATCCGTCAGGTTGCCGAGGAACTTCTTCGCCACGATCGCCTCGAACGACTGGTAATAGACCGCGGCCGTCACCGCCACCGGCCCCGCCGTTCCCGCCGGGATGACCACCGAGTAGCGGTTCAGGTCGACCGAGGCGCCCGCGTGGGGGAGCGGGCGCAGGCGGCTGTCGACGAGGAAGCTGTCGTCGAAGAGGTCGCCGTCGCCGTCCGTGTCCTGGAAGCGGGGGAGGCCGAGCGGGTTGTTGCGGTCGATGACGGTCCCGCCCGCGTCCGTGGGCAGGCCGCTCGCGTTGACCACCATGTTGAGCGGCGTGGCGTAGGGGAGGTCGAGCGTCGGGCAGCCGTTGCCCAGCGAGGCCACGGCCTTGAGCTGGTAGGCGTAGGGATCGGGCGAGCCGCCGGGGATCGTCCAGTTGCAGCCCGGGTAGTTGGGATCGACCTGGCTGGCGGCCGTGAGGTAGCCGACGCCAGCCGCGGTCCGGTTCCAGAAGGAGTCCTGGATCTGGAGCTCGTTGCCGGTGGCGAGGTCCCAGGCGCGCACGGCCACCCAGGAGTTCCTGCCCTCGGGGAAGCCGGTGGGGAAGTCGTGGCCGCTGCCGGTGTTGGCGACCGACAGGGTGAGCGGCTGCGTGGTGCCGGCCGAGGCGCTCGCCGGCCCCGAGAGCGACAGGCTGAGGACGTTGCGCAGCCGGTCCCAGGCGAGCCGGGCGTGCTGGGACGCCGGCCCCTTGGCCGTCACGTTCTCCCAGACGGCGTTGTGGTACGGGCTGTTCTCGTCCGCCGAGGAGTAGCTGAAAGTCGACAGCTCGGGGTAGGGCTGCACGTTGCCGGAGCCGTCCACGTCGGCGCCCACCAGGCGGGGCACGAAGGCGTTGCCGCCGATGAAGTGGTGGGAGTAGAAGACGGGCCGCACGGGGCCGGCGTCGCAGATCGAGTCGGAGATCGGGGCCACCGGCGCGCCGCCCGCGACGAGCGTCTGGGCCGTGCCGGGCTGGCCGTAGTCCTGCTGCATGTGGCAGGTCTGGCAGTCGCGCTTGTAGGCGGGATCGAAGTTCGGGTTGTTCGGCCGGTCGGCGTAGCGGCTGGTGCGCCACTCGGTGTAGGTGCGCTCGATGGGGAAGCCCCCCACCCAGCGACCCTGGGTGTTCTTGAGCGTCAACGGATTGGTCACGTCGTGGCAGGCGGCGCAGAACTCGGAGCGCTCGAACATGGCGCTGCGGAAGCCGTCGTGCTTGCCCGAGAACTGCCCCTGCTGGTAGTTGATGTTGACGTTGAACACGTCGCTCACGTAGGGATCGACGGTCGCGCTGTAATCATCCCAGGTCAGCGGTCCGAAGCGCTCGGGCGTGGCGATGGCGTGCGGCGACAGGCGGAAGGAGCCGGCGCCCACGCCATACCCCAGGTTGCCGCTGGCCGCGTCGGCCACGTTCAGCATGTCCGGGGTGGCGACCAGCGCGTCCCGGGTGCCGGCGCCCACGGCGGCCGTGTACTCGGTGCCGGTGCGCTGATAGTTGTGGTACGGCGTGTAGCGCGTGGCCGTGTTGGTGTGGCAGGCCTCGCAGAAGACGCCCCGCTTGCCGGGCGCGGTGTTGCGGAACTGGCCGGCGAGCGTGGCGAAGGCCAGGCCGGTGCCGTTGTCGGAGGTCGGGTCGAAGGTCTCGTTCACCGCCCCGTTCTGCAGCCCCGACGGCGGATCGTTGGTCACGTTGGCCAGCGGCACGTTGTCCACGTAGTTGGCCGGCATGTGGCAGCGGGCGCAGAAGTCGTCCAGGAGCGAGCCCGAGCCGGAGGTCGCGTGCGTCGTCGTCCCGATGTTGAAGGTGGAGGTGCAGTTGGCCGTGGCGAAGGGGTTGATGGCCGATTTCGTGGTGCCGTCCGGCGGGTTGGGGATGTCGCAGTTGCCGTCCGTGGCGGTCAGGCGGGAGATGAGGAGGAACGCCCCTCGCCAGCCTGGATCGCGCCAGGAGTTCGACATCATCGATCCGTTCCACTCCTCGAAGATCCGGCCATGGCAGGTGTCGCAGACGCCCGGGTTGTTGGCGCCGTTCCAGTCCGACTCGAACGGCGGCGGATGGGACTGGGCCTCGGCCGTGTCGTACGGGGCCGGCTCCGGGATGCGGTTGGGAAGCTGTCCGTGCCGGGCCTGGGCCTGCCAGGCCACGGCCAGGACGCCTGCGGCGAGCGCCGCGACGGCGACATTCCTGATCCCTCTGCTCATGTCCGACTCCTTCCCGAGGCAGCGGTCAACGGCCCGTGGGCGGGCCTGGGACGAGCGGTACTGCAGGGCCCTCTGAAATAGATGGTGCGCGGGAGGTCCATCTCGTGACAAGACAGGGAACCAGAGCCGCGGCCCGCGGTGGCTCGAAGGTCAGGAGGTCGGGCACGCCGCCGGGGTCCGCGAGGCGGAGCAGGCCGAGCCCGATGCCGGCGAGGCCGGTCATCAGGCCGGGCGTCTGCACCCCCAACGCGACGCCGCTGAGCCACCCCCGCTCTTCCATGCAGTCGAGGACCGAGGCGCTCAGGCGGTCCACCTCGGGCTGCCAGCGGACCGGGTCGAGCCGGCGCGCGGCTTCCAGCAGCAGATCGAGATTGCCGAGGTCGCCGTGGCAGAGGCTGTGGTTCTGGCCGAAGCCGTTGCGGAGCGTGTCCGCGAGGGCGGCCTCGATCTCGGCGCGGACTTCGGAGTCGTCGTAATAGGAGAGCCCGGCCAGCCGGGCCAGGCCGATCCCGGCCGAGCCGTGGCACCAGGCCGTCATGTAGGTCTCCTCTCCCAGCTTGACCGCGACGTGGACCTCCTCCAGGTCGCGCACGTCCCGCCAGTTGCCCACCTCCGGGTTGAAGAGCGTTCGCTCGTACGCCATGCCGCCGAGCGCGGCGTCCTGGAAGCGGCGGTCTCCGGTGGCCGCGGCGAGCCGGAGCAGCGCCAGCGCGCAACCGGCGGCACCGTGCGCCATTCCGCCCCAGGGCCGGCCGCCGTTCTGGGGCCAGCCCAACCCACCGTCCTCCTGGAGAACGGCGCCGGCGAGCAGGCGCTCGCCGCAGGCGAGGGCGGCGTCGAGGAGCCGGTCCGAAGGCCCCGCCGGCAATACCGTGTGGAGCGCGAGCAACCCGGCGATGCATCCCGCCGAGCCGGTCAGGAGGTCGTAGTAGGGATCGCTGCCGATCTGCCCCGCGAAGGTCTCCACCATCGCCGCGGCCTCGCGCAGCAGCTCCGGCTCCTGCCAGAGCGCCGCGAGACGGGTCCAGGTGTAGAGCAGGCCGCCCCAGCCGCCGAGCGCGCCGAGGCAGGTGACCAGGGAGGGATCCTTGCGCACCAGCCGGCGGACCCCCTGGACCGCCTGCCGGGCGATGTCCGTGAACCGCGCCTCGCCGGTTGCCGCGCCGAGATGCGCGAGGAAGAGCGCCAGCCCCGGGTTGCCGCTGTAGAGGTCGAGCTTCAGGGGGACCAGGGAGGGGTAGCGGCCCGTTTCCGTGAAGATCCCGATCCAGGTGACCTCGCCGGCCCCCCGGATCGCGAGACGCGCCAGGTGGTCTCCGATCTTTTCCGCCTGGGCGAGCATCCGGTCGCAGCTGGCCGGCCGCTGCGGCGGCGCCACTTCGTAGGAGGGCCACGCCGCGCGGTGCAGATCGATCGTCGAAACCAGCAGGGAGGCGCGCACGAACCAGAGCTGCCTCTCCAGGTCCTCCTCCCCGAGCTGTTCGACGCGCTCGCGCACGGTCTCGAGCCCGGTCCGGTCGAAGAAGTCGGGGATGCGGGTGCCGTCGCTGGCGAACAGGTCGCGCGAGCCGGGATGGAAGGTGAAGATCGGGATGTCCCCCCGCCAGAGGTCCGCCTTTTCGAACGGGATCAACCGCGCCAGGTACGGCCGGCTCGCGATCGGTACCCAGAGCCGGTCGAAGTGCCGGTCGCGGTCGACGGCGTCGCGCAGGAAGTCCGGATGGAAGCTGTCCATCAGCAGCAGCCCGTAGGTCTGCGTGGGCCGCGCGACCGAGCGCACCTCGTCCCCCGCGAAGCGGTCGAGGACGTCGAGGAAGCCCTCGCGGCGCTCCGCGAGGAGACGCCAGGTGCGGCGGAAGCCGTCGACGAGGTCCTCTTCGTGGTCGAGCAGGTCGATCTCCTCGCCTTCCAGGAGCGGCCGGTTGTGCCCCGCGGGCATCTCTCCGGGACGGCGGCCGAGGCGCATGGAGTCGGTGCCCGCCGACTCCCAGTAGGGGAGGTGGTGCGGGATGACCTGCCCCGGCGCGGCGCCCAGGCCCGAGAGGTCGATCCCGTCGCGCTCGCGGTCGCCCCAGACGCGCTGTGGCAGGAGCCCGACCTCGAGCACGGAGCGGCCCAGGGCATGGGCGGCGGCCAGGTCGGAGTGCTGGACGTCCATGTCGCCGACCCGCGCCTGGAACAGCGACTCGAGGTCGATCAGCACCGGGTGCTCGCCCACGGCGATCAGGTTCTCGTGATGGAAGTCCGAGGCCTGGATCGCGTAGAGCAGCGCCAGGCAGGAGCCCTGGCGGCGGTAGAAGCGGCGCACCTCGTCCTTGCTCGCGCAAGGGGCGTGGGGCACGAATTCCATCCAGCCGTGGCCTCCACGATCCAGCACGGCCACGGTGCGCAGCGCCGGCTCCTGGCCCTGGTCGTTCAACCAGCGCAGCAGCTCCTGGAAGTGCGCGTCGACGCTCATCGAGCGCGGCTTGTAGACGACGCGCAGGCCGGAGGCGAAGGTGGCGATCAGCACCTCGCGTCCCCGGTGCCGGTCCCCGAGCCCTCCCTGGAGATCGGTCAGGGGGCCCGGATCGACGCCGCCGGCGAAGGTCTCGACGAGGCGCGGCCAGTCGGCGCGCAGGTGCTCCAGGAGCTCGACGCCGGCGTCCAGCCAGGCGTCGGCGCGGTGATGGGCCTGCCGGCCGAGCACCGGGTACTCCTCGAACAGGGCCGCCATGTCCAGCGAATCGAGGAAGGAGCGGAAGCGTTCCTCCGCGGTCCGGCCGCGGAGCCGGCCCTCCAGGCGGGCCACGTTGAGCTCCAGGGCCAGGGTGCGGCTGAGCGCGCCGGCCATGCGCTCCGGCAGCGCGAGAAGGAGGAGCTCGTGGACGCTCCCCGGATCGAAGGGGACGGGTCCCGGCGCGGCGGCCATCTCCGCGATCCGGCTGCGGACCGAGGCCAGCTTCCAGGCGAGCAGCGGCTCGGCGGCGGCGAAGAAGCCGGCCAGCTCTCCGAGGTCGCGGTCGAGCTCGATCCGGTTCGGAGAAGCGTAGGCTTCCTGGAGGTCCCGCCACCAGCGCGGAGCCTCGCCGGACACCTGTGGCGCGGAGAGCAGCTCCCGGAGCCCCGCTTCGTCCAGGCCGTCGGCGGCGAGGCGCTCGGCCCACCGGCGGTCGTCGCCGAACGGGGTCTGGGAGCGCCAGCGGGCGATGCGCTTGCCGGCCGCCGAGGTTTCCGGGTTGCGCAGCCGTCCGGAGCCCAACGCGGCAATCCGCTCGGCGAGGGTGAGAGCCCGGGTCCAGGCGGCGAGGTCCGTGGCGAGCATGTGGCCTCCGTCGAGGAAAGGGAGCGCGGGCGGGCCCGCCCGCGCTCCGGGGACTGCCGTGCCTCAGCAGCAGCAGCGGGGGTACGTACTGCTCCACTGGGTGCAGTTCGTGGTGGCCGTGCCACCGGCGACCGCCTCCACGTCCTCGTCGCGGATCTCGACCAGGCCGGCCGGATGAGCCGGCAGGGCCGCCCTCTCGGACGCGCTCAGGCTGTTGCGGTAGTCCGCGTCCTTCCACGCACGGATGATGTCCTTCTCGCTCATGGCGTCTCCTTTCGTTGATCCAGGTTGCTCTGATCCAGGGTGACAATCCGCGGCTCCCGGGGGCCGCGCTTCCTACGGGTCTTCGGTGGCCACCGACCCGTGAAGAACGTGTTCGTCCCGCTCTCTCTCCCGGTCTGCGCACGGACCAGCTCCGCGTAGACGCCGCCGCGCGCCATCAGCTCGTCATGGGTGCCGCGCTCGGCCAGGCGGCCCTGGTCGAGCACGAGGATCTGGTCGGCGTTGCATACCGTGCTCAGGCGGTGCGCGACGACGATCCGCGTCGCCGCCAGGCGGCCGAGGCTCTCGTCGACAACCCGCTCGGTCAAGGCGTCGAGCTGGCTCGTCGCTTCGTCGAGCACCAGGACCGACGGCCGGGTCGCCAGGGCGCGGGCGATCGACAGCCGCTGCCGCTGCCCGCCCGAGAACGAGATCCCCCCTTCGGCGACCAGCGTCTCGTAGCCCATGGGCAGCGCCTCGATCTCCTCGTCGACGGCAGCGGCCCGCGCCGCCTCGCGCACCTCGTCGAGCGACATGGCCGGATCGTGGAAGGCGATGTTGCGCCGCACCGACCCGCTGAACAGGTGGGAATCCTGGAGGACCACGCCGACCTGCTGCCGCACGGCCTTGAGGTCCAGATCGTGGAGCGGCACGCCGTCGTAGAGCACCTCCCCCTCGGTCGGGGGATAGAGGCCCAGGAGCAGCATGGCGAGCGTGCTCTTGCCCGACCCGGTGCGGCCCACCAGCGCGACCTTCTGGCCGGGCTCGGCCGTGAACGACACGTCCCGGAGCACCAGCGGCGCGCCGTCGTGATAGCGGAAGCTCACGCCGCGCACCTCGATCCGTCCGCAGAGGCGCGGCACCGGCAGCACCCGGCCGGGCTCCTGCTCCGGCGCGCCCTGGAGCACGTCGACGATGCGGTCGAGATGGGCGCCCACGACCTGGAGCTGCTGCGCGTTGCCGACCAGGGCCGAGAGCGGCGTCAGGAAGGCGGTGGCGAGCGCCAGGGCGGCGAGCATGCCGCCCAGGCTCATGGTCCCGCCGAGCACGCGCGAGACGCCGAAGCCGAGGAGCAGCAGCGGCGCGGCCGTGCGCAGGGTGCCCATGACCGTCTCGACCAGCGCCGAGAGGTGGTGCCTCTCCAGCGACACGTTGAGGTGCCGGAAGAAGAGGTTCGACCAGAGGTCGAGCGCGCGCTCCTCGCCGCCGCCGGACTTGAGCGTCGCGATGCCGCGCAGCGCCTCCAGCAGGTAGCCCTCCTGCTCCGCCCGCGCCTGAATATCGCGCTGCATGAGGCCGTGCAGCCGCCGCGTCGAGACGATCAGCATCGCCACCTGGACGGCGCCGATCCCCAGGGCGAGGAGCCCGAACCCGGGCGCGGCGGCGAGCAGGATCGCGAGGTAGACCAGCACGAAGCCGCCGTCGAGGAAGAGCGACAGCGTCGGCGCGGTGAGCATCTCGCGGATCAGGCTGTTGGCTCCCACCCGCATCAGCAGATCGCCGCCGGTGCGCTCCTGGAAGAAGCGGAATGGCAGCGAGAACAGGTGCTCGACGAAGCCCACTATCATCCGCGAGTCGAGCCGCGCCTGGAGGATGAGCAGGAGCAGCGAGCGCAGGTAGTGGGTCACCGCGAGCGTGAGCACCCAGACGCCGATCCCCGCCGCGAGCAGCGCGAGGAGGTCGTCGAGGCCGCGGGGGAGGATGTGGTCGACGGCCAGCTTGGTGAGCAGCGGCAGAGCCAGGCCCAGGAGCTGGAGCACGAGCGAGGCGGCGAGGACCTGCGCGAGCAGGCCGGGCGTGCCGCGGCCGAGCAGCAGGTGGCGCAGGTAGGCGCGCCAGGGGGACGACCTCGGGGAGCCGCCCCGTTGGAACCCGGCGTCCGGCTCGAACGCCAGGACGACTCCGGTCATGGCCTGGTCGAGCTCCGCGGGCGCGACCGGCCGGCGCCCGCCGGCCGGATCGACGATCTCCGCGCCGCGCGGAGTCCAGCGCTCCAGGACCACGAAATGGTTGAAGCTCCAGTGGAGGAGGGCCGGCAGGGGCAGGTGCCGGAGGTCCGCGGGGTCCGCGGCCGAGAAGGCCCTGGCCCTCATGCCATAGCCGCGGGCGGCCGCCAGGATCGCCGCGGCCGAGGAGCCGTCGCGGCCCACCGACAGCCGCTCGCGGCACTCCTCCAGCGTGACCTGGCGGCCGTGATGGCGCAGGATCATGGCCAGGCAGGCCGCGCCGCACTCGCGCGCGCCCATCTGCAGCACGACCGGCACGCGCCGCCTCATGCGCCGGCCCCGCGCAGCAGGACGATCAGGAGGGCCGCGCCCGCGCCCAGGAGCAGGGCGAGCGCCATCCACAGGACGGCGAGGACGCGCGGCGTGGCGAGCCGGGGCAGGACCGACAGCTCCCGCCGCTCGGCCCAGGCGGCCAGCGCCCGCGGCCGGAAAAGCACCCGCGGCCGGAAAAGCGCCCGCGGCCGGAAGAGCTGCCCGCTCATCAATGCGGCTCCGCTCTCGCCCAGTAGCGGAGCTCGCCGTCGAGCGGATGGAAGTAGAGGCGATGGTCCCGGGTATCCTCGACGCCCTTGCCGAAGCCGCGGTCGACCAGCACCTCGGCGATGCCTCCGCGGAGCGCGGCCGGCACCGCCAGCAGCGTCCTGCCGCCGCGGGTGGGCGGGGAGGAGAAGAAGCGGACCGTGTTCGCGCCCTTGCCGGGCGCCCACTCGACCACCTTGAAGTGGACCACCGCGCCTTCGACCGGCCGGTCGAGCTCGTCGGCCACCTCGAACTCCGCGAGCAGCATCTCCAGCCGGGTCGCGGGATCAATCTGCCGGGAGACCGACGTCCCGGCGACGTGGACGTTGCGGAACAGGGGAGGCTGGGTGCGCACCGCGAGCCGCGTCTCCGCGCGGTTGGCGGGCCGCGCCAGGTCCTCGGCCTCGACGAGCACCTCGTACCTCCTGCCGGGCTTGAGCCCCCGCACGATCGCCGCCTGGCGCCGGGCCGGCCGGTCGAGCTCCGCAGTCCAGACCGCGGCCTCGGCGGGCGCTCCGGCGGGGACCACGCGGACCCGCGCAACCGCCTCCTCCCCGGTCTCCCAGCGGACCTTGGCCACGGTCGAGCTCACCCAGACGACCTCGGCGCCGCGGATCGCGGGCGCCATGCCTTCCCGTTCAGGCAGGGAGGCCGGATCGCCGGGGCGCGAGCCGTGCCGGACCTCGTAGCCGTCCGGGAAGCCGTCGCCGTCGCTGTCGGCTGAAGAGGTCGAGGCGCCGTGGGCGGCCTCCTCTCCGTCCGGGAGGAAGTCCAGGTCGCGGTCGATCCCGAGCCTCCAGCCGGAGCCGACCGGCACGCCGAGGAAGGTCAGGGCGGGCGCGGCGGCGCGGAGGCGCTCGTACGGCAGCTCCTCCGAGGTGTCCGACCGGAAGACGCGCCGCCGCGGGTCGTAGAGGAAGCCGGTCTGTCTGCCTGTCATTCCCGGGAGCCATCCGCGCGCGACGAGGTCGATGTTCCCGGCCTCGGCCTGCGGGATCAGGTACTCCCGGACCGGCCGATCATCGGCTCCGCCGGCATGGAGGGTCCAGGCATACGCCGCGGCCGGCGCCATGCCGGTGTCGAGCTCGTCGAGAAAGGCGTCCAGCAGCTCCTTCTGCGGCAGGGTCAGGTGCGGGAACATGCCGATGAAATCGACGACCGTGGCGAAGGAGCCGTGGTTGCCGAACCCCCAGCCGCTGACCGGGCGCACGGCCCCGGCATAGAAGGAGGTGTCGCGCCGCTTGTCGAACAGCCCCTGGAGCTGCAGGGTCGCCGAGGGCACGGGGAAGCGGACCTCGTTGATGATCTGGTTGTTGGTGGCGAGCCCGCCCTCCATGGAGTGGCAGTCGCGGCAGGTGACGGCGAGCCGCCCCTCCGGCTTCGCGCCGTTGCCGGTGAAGCCGGTGGTGTCCGTGGAGACCTCGTGGGCCGCGGCCTGGCTGACGAAGCAGCCGAAGCCGGCGAGCGCCCGCGGAGTCAGGCCGCGCCGCTCGTCCTGGCGCGGGTTCGGCGGCAGGGCGAGCGCAAAGATGTACGCCTCCAGCTCGCGCACCTGCGCGGGCGGGAGCCGCCGGCCGCCGAGCAGCAGCTCGAACGCCGGGTTGAAGTCGGCGAGGTCGTCGCGGTCGCCGCGCCAGTGGTAGGGCGGCGTGGCCTCGATCCCCCGCAGGTCCAGGGTGGCCTTGATGACGTTGTCCACCTCGCGCGATTCGGCGGCCTGCGGAAGGTCGCCGGTGAAGTCGCGCAGGTCCCAGGCGACCCCGTCCCTCTGGCCGTCGGCGTGGCAGGTGTCGCAGGAGACCAGGCCCGACGCCGAGTTGCGGGCGTCGATGAAGTGGAGCCGCCCCGCCTTGACCGCGGCGGGCGTCGGATCGAAGCCGGCGGCGAGGGCCGGTCCCACCGGCGCCGCGACCGCGCCCTCGCCGGAAGGCATCCGGTAGACCTGCACCGTGTTGTCGCCGCGGTTGTAGACGTAGACCGCACCGGCCTGTTCGTTCAGCGCCAGCCCGCGAGGACCGAAACCCTCCCCGCCATCGGCGCGCAGGGCGGACACGACCCGGCCGGCGCGGGTGTCGACCACCACCGTGGTGCGGGTCTCGTAACAGGCCGCGTAGAGCCGCGAGCCGTCCGCCGAAAGGGCGAGAGCGGTGGGCATGGCGCACCGCAGGTCGGCCGGCAGGCGGGGATCGAGGTGCGCGTTGAGGTCGAGATGGACCGTCCCGCTCTGCGGCTCGCCCGTCTCCGAGGGCCTGGCATGGCTCACCCGGTGGAAGGCGAACGCCTCCCGGCCCGTGCGCATCTTGCTGAAGTGGGCATTCTGGTGGTCGACGTTCGAGACGTAGATCTCGCCGTCCGGACCGCGGACCATGTCGAAGTTGAGCGTCCCCATCCGCCAGAGGGCCGCCATCCCCTTGCTGTCGGGCAGGTCGAAGCGCAGCACGTCGCGGTCGGGAGGCGGCGGGCCGGGCGCGCTCCAGGCGTCGAGGATCTCGAACGGGGCCTTGTCCTGGTCGCTGTCCATCGAGTCCGCCGTGGTGCCGTTGCCGCTCTCGTAGGAGAGGACGTAGAGATGGGAACCGTCGAGCAGCAGCGCGCGCGGCTCGGGGGCCCGCGCCAGGACGCGGGAGCCGTCCGCCCCCGGCAGCTCGGAGGCGAACTCCAGCGGCGCGAGCACCCGGCGCGTCGAGGCCTCGACCCGGGCGATCCGCGAGGTGGCCGACAGGGTCACGTAGGCGGTCTCCCCGGCCGGATCGAAGACCAGACCGCTCGGCTCGGCGGCGACCCGGACCGTGTCCACCACGCGCCGATTGCGCGCGTCCAGGATGAAGACGCTGTTCGACGACTGGCAGACCACCCAGACCTCTCCCGACGCGCCAGGGCGGCGGCGCACGGTCACGGGCCCGAGCCCGACGGGGATCTCGGCGCCCAGCCGCGGACGCAGCGGGTCGGCCAGGCCGAAAACCGACACGCTCGCGCCGGGGATGTTCGCCGCCCACAGCTCGTCCCCGTCGAGCTCCAGAGGGTGGATCGGGGCCTCCTCGAAGAGCGGCAGCGGCCCTTCGCGGTTGTCCATCGGGGGAGGCGCTTCGGGAGGAGGGCAGGGGGGAGGATCGGAAGGGCCGGCGGCGATCCCCAGGACGGCGTAGCCTACCAGGAGAAGGAGGATTGCCGCTCTACGCTTGCCGTTCCTGCTCATAGCTCCCCATCTATAAATCAAGGGTGAGCCGGAGCACCGGAACGTGACAGAGCTGCCTACATCGCGAGGGATGCGGTAATTGGGGCCTTGAGTGTCGCTACGTGCCCGGTTCCTCGTCGCCGTCCTCGTCGTCCTCGCCGCGCGGCCAGGTGTTGAAGACGAGGACCTCGCCCTCGACGAGGGCCTGCTCGTAGAACTCGCGGTCCTCGTCGCCGTCCTGGTAGTCCGCGCTGGAGACGGTCCCCGCGTCCTCCAAGGCCTCCACGGACCAGCCGTAGTCGCGGATCAGCTCGACCGCCCGCGCCTGGGCCTCGTCGCGGCTGTCGTCGTTCCGGATCCAGCAGCTGACGTAGGCGCCCTCGAAGTCCGCGAATTCCTCGGCGTTCGGGGTCGGCTGCGACAGGAAGGTGAAGAAGTACATCGCCATGATCAAACCTTATCAGAAGAGCGTGGCGAGCTTCGCCTCGGCCTCGGCGTGCAGCCCGGGCGGAGCGCCCTAGAAGACCCCGGCGGCCCGGCCCACGGCGTCGAACATCAGGAGCGTGGGCACGGCGCTCACGTCGCCGAAGGCCCGCACCAGCTCCGGAGCTCCCATCGTCCAGACGAGCGGAATGCCGAGCTCGCCCGCGAATTTACGGACGTCGGCCTCCGGGGATTCGACCGCGACGATGACGACCGCGACCCGGTCCCCGTGGCGGCGCTTCAGATCCCCGAGCCAGTCGAGCGTGGCGCGGCAGGGCGGGCACCAGGTCGCCCACAGGTCGACCAGCACCGGGCGGCCGGCGAGGTCGGCGCGCGACAGGGTCCTGCCGTCGAGGTCGGTGAACGTGACGGCCGGGAACGCGGCGATCCCCGGCGCCTCGGCCGGCGCGGCCTCGGCGCGCGCCGCATCCTTGCGGCCCGCGAGGATCAGCTCGATCATGCGCGTGAGGTCGGCGCGGAACCGCTCATGGCTCGCCGCGCTCTTGACCGGCGCGTAGCGCCCTCCGGGCACTCCCTTGGCATGGCCGTAGAAGCCGAAGTCGTTCGGCGTGGCCACGAGCACGTCGTCCACGAAGATCGCGGGATAGCGCGTCACTCCGAAGCGCTTCGCCAGCTCTGACTGCCCATGGTTCTCGACCACGAACCGCGCCTGCCCTCCGAATCCCTGCACCACGCTGCGTGCCAGCAGACCTGCTGGATCGGAGAGGTTTCACGTGTAGGGCCAGCGCACCAGGGTCACCGTGACCCTGGGCGCCGGCCCGGGCTCCCGCGGGCGGGCAGGCTCCAGCGCGGCGAAGTAGCGCGGGAGCACGTCGCCGGCGATGATCGCCGCGGTCGCCTCCGACGCGGGACTGCCCGCCGCGAGGTGCGCCTGCGCGGTCTCCAGGAACATCTGGCCGAGGCTGTGATCGACCTCGCCGCCCGCGAGCCGCGCCTCCAGCTTCGCGAGGGCGCCCTCCGCGAGCGGGGGAGCGGGCCCGCGCAGCGGCGCGAACTGGAGCGCCGCCTGGAGGTAGCGCAGCAGCGCGCCGTAGCGGAGGCCCGCCTCGTCCAGCTCCCGCGCCTCCTTGAGAGTGGCGCTGGCAGTGATGAATTCGCCGTGGCGGTCGATCGACACGGGCGGCCGGTAGACCGCGAGCATCTCGCCCTCCAGGGCTTCGATCTCGGGCCCGAGCGGGCGCAGCGGCGGCTCGCGGCGGGAGGCGGGGGAGGAGAGCGTGCGGAGGAGGTCCACGACCTCCTTCTGCGCCTGCGCCGCGCCGAGGTAGTAGAGCCCGTCCCCGGGAGTGGTGTTGCGCCCGTACTCCAGGCTG
>JBJMGZ010000061.1:0-6715 GCA_045807605.1 Thermoanaerobaculia bacterium
TCCCCCTCTCCCGGGGAGGGCGTGCTCGGGGGACATGGGCCGGCCGAAGGCCGGTGAGGGCCGGGGGGTGAGGGCCCTCCGGTGTAGGCTATCCCGCATGACCGCCGGCCTCCCCGCCCCCATCTTCGAGCGCACGCTCCAACTCCTGCGCGATCTGACCGCGATCTCGTCCCCCAGCGGCGACCTGCCGGGATTGCGCCGGATGACCGAGCGGCTCTCCGCGGAGCTGTCGGCCCGGGGGCTGAGGCCCGAGGTCCTGGAGGAGGCCGGCGAGCCGGTGCTCGTGGCGCGGGGGCCGGACACCTCCCGCGGTCATCTCCTCCTGATCGGCCACATGGACACGGTGCTGCCCGCCGCGGAGCCCCGGATCGAGGGGGACCGCCTGTTCGCGACCGGCGCCATCGACATGAAGGGCGGTCTCGCCGCGTTCCTGGGAGCGCTCGATCTCCTCGCCGACCGCGGGGTCAAGCCGCCGGACGACCTCCTCCTCGCCGTGGTCCCGGACGAGGAGGTCGGCGGCCCGATCTCCCACGGCTCCATGAAGCGCTGGGGTGAGGGAGCGCGGGCGCTCTGGGTGCTGGAGCCGGGCGAGCATGCCGGAGACGGCGAGACCCTGGTGGCCGGCCGCCGCGGCATGTTCGACTGGCGGCTGACCGTGAAGGGCCAGGCCGCGCACTCGGGCCTCCACTACTGGGAAGGCCGCTCCGCCCTGACCGCCGCCGCCCGCTGGTGCGTGGAAGCCGAGTCGCTCTCGCAGCGCAATGGCGGTCCGACCATCAACGTGGGCCGCCTGGTCGCGGGCGACGCCAGCTTCGTGGAGAACCTCGGCGCCGCGCACGCCCTCGTCGGCACGGACCGCCAGCTCAACGTCGTGCCCGACCGCGCCGTCGTGGAGGGCGAGGCGCGCTTCCTGCGGCCGAGGGAAGACCCGGAGCTCGAGGAGCGCCTGCGCGCCCTGGCCGGTTTGATCGCCCGGGACACCGGAACCGAAATGGCCTTCACCCGCCAGCCGCCCATCCCGCCGGTCGATCCGGACGGCCCGCACGCCGCCGTCAGCCATCGCGCCGTCGCCCTCGCCGCCGCCCGCGGCTGGACGCTGGAGATCGAGCGCGAGCGCGGCGGCATCTCCTTCCCCAACTTCCTCCCCGATCCCGGCCGCCTGCCCGTCCTCGACGGCCTCGGCCCCGTGGGCGGCGGCATGCACACCCGGGAGGAGCACGTGGAGCTGCGGTCCCTCGGACGGCGGATGCTGCTGCTGGCGGATTTGCTGGAGGAGGCCTGATGACCGATCTGGAGCGGGTCGCCAAGAGGCTTTTCTGGTGGAAGACGCCGGCCGAGGCCCTTGCAGACCGGAACCGCTTCCTGGCTCAGGTGATGATCTACGGCAACGTGGAGGATCTCGCCATCACCCTGCGCCACTTCCCCAGGAGCGCGCTGCGCGACGTCCTGAGCGATGCGCCCTCGGGCGTGTTCGATCCCCGCTCGTGGAACTACTGGCACCTCGTCTTCGGGATCACTCCGACTCCCGAGCTGCCGAAGCGACGTTTCGCGGAGACCTGCCCATCGGGTAGCGCGTCCGAATGAGTGGGTGGCTTGCTCCACGAAGTGGGTAGCTCGGCCAGACAAGTGGTCAGCGAGCTCCACGAAGTGGGTATCTCCTCCAAATGACTAGGTAGGACGCTCGACGAGGTGGGTAGCTCCTCCGCGACGCTGTAGCGAGCGCGCTACTCAATGGGTAGCACCTCCGCGACACTCCTGCGAGGGCTCTACCCACATCCGCGGCGCCCGCACGACTCAAGTTCCCTCCCGCGGCTTCACCTCCACGCCATCCTTGATGTCCGCGCCCGGGTGGATGATCACCTTCTCCCCTTCCCGCAATCCCGAGAGCACCGCGGCTGACCTGTCGCTCTGCGGCCCCACCTCCACCCTCCGGCGCACGGCCTTGCCGCCCTCCATCACGAAGGCGGCCCAGCCCTGCTCGTCGCGGAAGAGCGCGCTCGTGGGCACCTGCAGGTAGGCTCCCGAGAGGGAGCCGCCGTCCCTCATGAGACGCTGCACCGCGTCGATCCGCATGTAGGCCGAGGTGGAGCGCCCGCGCCGAAGCGGGCTCGGTGAAGGTCACGGTCGCGCCCTGGCGCTCGGTCACGGTGAACTGCTCGTCCATGAGGACCTGGACCGCGTCGCCGATCGATCTGCCCATGATGACCAGGGAGCAGCCGGCCGCGATGCCGCCCACGGCGATCAGGGTGCGCACCGGCCGTCGGGAAAGATTGCGCAGGATCATCCGCGACGGCGCGGACAGGAACCGGCCCAGCCCGATCCGCTCCAGCAGGGTCTCGCGGTACTCGGCCGGCGCCTCGGGACGCATGGCCTCGGCCGGCGGCAGGGCCGCGACCCGCCGCACCGCCTCCAGCACCCCGGCCATGGCCGCGCCCAGCGCGACCGCCACGGCCTGGACGACGCGTAGCGCACGCGCCCGGCCGTGGGCACGTCGAGGCCGCCTAGGATGTTGAGGAGCGTCGACTTGCCGCTACCCGACGGCCCGAGGAGCACGAGCAGCTCGCCTTCCTGAAGCGCGGTCGATGCCGCGCAGCGCATGGACCTCGACCTCGCCCATGCGGTAGACCTTGGTGATCCCTTCGGCCGCGAAGACCGGGGTGCCGTTCGTCGGAGTCAAGGCGGCGATCATACCGCCTCGGCGAGCCGGGGTGCGGGCGCTGAGCTCTCCCGCGTGCGCCGGAGAGCCATATAGCCACTCGTTAAATTTTATCCTCCGAGGGAATTTCCGGTCAGAAATCTCCTGGCAGCCTCGAATAAGAAGGCAAAGGAGGATGAGAACCATGCTTACCCCGACGATGACCCAGACCGAAACGATGACCTACAAGTGCGAAGGCGGGACCTTCGACGAGCCCCGGCCCGGTGACGAGATCATGCCGCCGGTGGACCCGCCGAAGTTCCGCGAAGACATCTCGCTCATCAACTGAGGCTCAAGGCGGGCGGGGAGGTCTCCCCGCCCGCTCGGTTTTCATGATGAAGTCTCCGCTTGATGGCCAGGTCCTCCGCAGCGTTCACCTCCCTCGCAGCATTGATCCTGGCGGCCCAGGCCGCGATGGGAGCCCCGCGGCCATCCAGCCTCGAGCCATCCAGCCTCGAGCCATCCAGCCTCGAAGAATGCCAGGCGCAACTGGCGCGGTCGCCCGACGGCGAAGCACCGGCCCTGTGCCTCCATGAGCTGGCGACAGGAACAGGCCCCTTCCGCAAGGCGGCTGCCCAACGCCTGCAGGAGCTGGCAGCGCAGCACCCCGAGCGGCCCTGGCTCCTGATCTACCTCGGCCGGGTCAAGTGGCAGAACCGGGAGGGGGCGGACGCGGTGGCAGAGCTGTACACGGCCGCGGCCAGGGTCGCCGCCCGGCGCGGCATGGCCGAAGCGGAGCTCATCGCCCGATGGGGCCTGTGCCGCATCCTGCGCGACACCGGCCGGTTGGATGAGGAGGAGGCCCAGGTCGAGCGCGCCGCCCGGATCGCGGAGTCCTCCGGCCTACCGCGGCTGAGGTTGCGCGCGGACATCTTGCGGGCCCTGCACTGGAGCGCCCGGGGAGAGTTCGAGCAGGCCTACCTGACCTTGCGGCGCATCCAGGCGGCCGTGGAACGCGAGGGCTCCTACCCGCTGCTGCGCGACCATCTCTTCGCCCTGGCCAAGACCGCCCGGCAGATGGGCCGGCTGGCCGAGACCCGCAACGCCTATCGCCTGGCCATGGAAAGCGCCGCCGCGGCCGGAGACCCGGCCTGGGAGTCCCAGGCCCGCTATGGCTTGTTGACCGTGAGCATGGCGGAGCTCGCGGAGACTCCCAGCGCAACAGGCCGCCGGCAGTTGCTGGAGCTGGCACGGCGAGCCTGGGAGGCGGCCCGCTCCGCCGGGACACCGTTCCTGGAAGCGCAACCCCTCTGGATGCTCGGCGTCCTGGACGGCGATGCCGAGGCAGCGAAGGCACACCTGCGACTTTGCGCCGAGGTCGCCGACACCCTGTGGCAGCGCAGCTTCTGCCGCAGCGCGTACGCGAGGCGCGTGGCGGCCACCGATCCCCGCGCGGCGGAGGCGATCATCCTCGAGGCCCTGACCCTGGCGCAGCAATCCGGTGACGTCCAGGCGCGGACGGCCTCCTGGAGCCAGCGCATGCGGGTGAGCTGGGCTTCGAGCCCGCCGGAGAAAGCCTTCGCAGACTCCCGGGCGGCCCTGGACGCCATCGAGGCCCTCCGGGACCTGCAGGGAGGGACCGCGGGGCAGCCCGGTCTTTTCTCCACCTGGGCGGACCACTACCACTGGCTGTCGGGCCGGTTGCTCGAAGCCGGGCAGTTGGAGCGCGCCTTCGGAGTGATGGAACGCATGCGCTCCCGCACCCTGATCGACGCTCTCGGCCTCTCCGGTCCGGGCTCCCCCGCTCTCCAGGCGCGGCGCGCCGACCTGTTCGTGGAGATCGCCCGGCTGCAGCGCCGGCTGCTGGAGGCCGGGACGGAGAAGAAGGAGCTGGATCGAGCCACGGCGGAGATCGGACGGCTGGAGCTCGAGGAGGCGGCTCTCCGCGCCCGCATCGCCGAGGCGGATCCGGCCTACGCTTCCCTGCGGCCTCCCCGCTTCGCTTCCCTGGAGCAGGTGCGCGGCGCCCTCGAGCCGGACGAGGCCCTCCTCGCCTTCCAGGTCGCTCCCTGGACGGACTTCGCCGGCGATTTCGGCGGGGGCTCCTGGCTCCTGGTCTCCACCCGGAGCGCCACGCGGGCCTACCGCCTGCCCGACCGGACGCGGCTGCGCGATGCGGTGACCGCCTTCACCGGCATGTTCGGCGACCGCAAGGGCGCGGAAGCGCAGGGCGCAGCCACGCTCTACAGGGAGCTGCTGGCCCCTGCCCTCGCCGGGCTGCCCGGGGAGATCCGGCGGCTCGTGATCGTCCCGGACGACGCCCTGCATCGCCTTCCGTTCGCCGCCCTGCGCCCTCAGCCGGGCTCGGGCCCGCTCGCCACCCGCTACGAGATCACGCTGGCGCTCTCGGCCACGCTCTGGCTGCGCTGGCGGGAGGCGCGGCCCGCTCCGGCCGAGACCCCGGCGCTGGTCTTTGCCGATCCGCTCACCCTGGCGACCGGGGAGGGCGCCGGGAAGGAACGGTCAGCCACCTTCCTCGCACCCGCCCGCGGCCTGGGGAGGCTGCCCTTCGCCCGCGCCGAGGGGAAGGCGGTGCTGCGGCAGCTCGGCGGCGAGCTGCTCATGGGCAAGGATGCCTCCGAGGCCTACCTCAAGAAGCATGGGGCGGGCGCGTTCGGGCTCCTCCACTTCGCCGCTCATGCCGTGACGAACGAGCTCAACCCGGACGGTTCGGGCGTCTATCTCAGCCCGGGAGATCCCAAAGAGGACGGCCTGCTCCAGGCGCGGGAGATCGTGGATCTCAACCTGGAAGGCCGGATCGTCGTGCTCTCCACCTGCGAGAGCGCCTCGGGGGAGATCCTGCGCGGTGAGGGGGTCATGGGGCTCGCCCGGGCGTTCTTCCAGGCCGGCGCCCACACGGTCGTGGCGAGCCTCTGGCCGTTGCGGGACGACGAAGGCGCCGCCCTCTTCGACCGCTTCTACCGTCACCTGGGCCAGGGCAGGAGCGTGGCCGCCGCCCTCCAGGCCGCCCAGCGCGACCGCATGGAAGCCGGCGCCCCGGCCGTGGCCTGGGCCGGAGTCGTCGTCCTGGGCGACGGCGATCGAGTGCCCGTGCCGGGCGGGCGGGGGCCGGGGTGGGCGGTATGGCTCGCGGCGGCCGTCCTGGCGTCCGTCATCGGCCTGCTGCTCTGGCGGCGCATCGCCGGAGCACGATCGCGTAGATCAGCACGTTGAGCCCGATCACGATTCCGCCAAGGATGTACTGGAGGTCCCGGCTGAGCGCCGCGGGATAGAGCACGGGAAGCACGTAGTGCTCCACGAAGCCGCCGGCGTAGCCCGCCTCTCCTCCCAGCCGGCGCAGGTGGATCTCCAGCGGGGTCAGGGGGCAGATGCCGCCCACGAATTCGATGCCGGCTCCCCAGAGCGCCGCGGGCAGATGAATCCACGCCGCCCGCGGCCAGCGCAGGGCGAAAAGACCGCCCAGCACCACGAAGAGCACGAAGCCGAAGTGCAGGACGACGACGGCGTCGGCGAGGATGCGGTAGAGCATGAAAGAAGACCCCCTCCCCAACCCTCCCCCGCTGCGCGGGAGAGGGGGCCGCCCGCCCTCCCGCGATCAGGGATTCAGTCCTTTCCGTCCTTTACGTCCTTTGAGTCCTTTATGTCCTTTGGACCCTAGCGTGCCGCCAGCTCCTCCCGGCGCTCGGTCAGGTCGTCCACCCGGTTCAGGTCCACCTCGACCCCGATGCCGGGCTTGTCGACCGGCACGTTCACCCAGCCCTCCCGGTCCATGGTCCACTCGGGGGTGACGACGTCCTTCTCCCAGTAGCGCTCGCTCGGGGAGAGGTCGCCGGGGAGCGTGAAGTTCGGCAGCGAGGCCAGGGCCACGTTGTGCGCCCTTCCCACCCCGCTCTCCAGCATGCCGCCGCACCAGACCGGGATGCCATGCGCGGCGCAGAGGTCGTGGATCGCCTTCGAGGCGCGGAATCCTCCCACCCGGCCAGGCTTGATGTTGACGATCCGGCCGCTCCCCAGGTCGATCATGTCCTGGGCGCGGTCGACGCTCGTGATCGACTCGTC
>JBJMGZ010000062.1:0-4702 GCA_045807605.1 Thermoanaerobaculia bacterium
CTTCTATTGATTTATTTGATCTCAGACTGACAGCCCACTCTTTTCTGATAGTTGTGGAATTTCCGAGACGTTGGTGTTAGCCCTCCGGAGCGAGGGCAGTGATCAGATAAGGTTGAGGATAGTTATTGTCGCTTGGCGGCGTCTGGAACAGGAGGAAAACGAGCTTGCCAGAGCGCGTATCACCGCGCAGGTGGTAAAACTCGTCAGGGGCTTCGATCGGCAGCTGATGAGTGATCACCTGCCCCGCGGGAGTCAAGACATGAAGCTGCCATTGCACGCGGCCGTTTTCGACGCCGCGTATGACCAGGCCCGGGCCCTGAGGCAGCATCAGGATCGTGTCGACCGTGCGCCGCTGGTTGATCCAAGCCATCCGTGCCGGATAGTTCAGCTTGATCTGCGTTATGGCCTCCGGGCTCAGGCTGCTGCAATCGATGTAGAGTCCGAGCGAAGCGGTGTCCCAGGTTTTCTGCAGTTTGCCTTCCCGATCGTAGATACCCAGACCCGGCTGAACTCCCGGAAAGATCAGGAAAGAGCCATCCTCGAAAAACCGCGCCGCTCCGAGGTGGACACTGCCGCAAGCGTTCATCTCCCGGGCACCGGACCCGGAAGCGGCATAGAGAACCGGTTTGAGGTCTGCGAGCTTCTTGTCAAGAGAACCGGTCCAGGCGATCGCCCCATCCGTGGCAAAACCCTGGTCATCCCGGCGCCCCCCGACAAGCAAGAGGCGGTCGTTCCAGACGTCGACGGCCTGAATGTAGTCAACGGCGTCTTCGGATCGCGTCGCGTCAGCGAGGCGGCGCCAGGTAAATGCAATCCCGAACCCTGCGGCGACGAGGTACTGGCTGGAGACGGCCAGCTGATTGGAAACAATGAACCCCCCTGGCTTGAACCGCCCTGGGACCATCTCCCGGATCTGCTGGTTTGGCGGATTCAGGCTGACCTCACTCACACCATTGGCGCCAAGTGCGAGATAGACCGAGTTGTCGCTTGCCCAACGCAGGTCCCTCGCCCGGTTGAGCTCGGGAGGAAGCTTGACCTGAGAAGTGATTTGCAGGCTGCGTGGTGCCGCTGGCGGTTGAGGGGGTTGAGGCGGTTCCTCCGCGAGCACGGTGGCCGAGGCACTCATTCTCGCGCACAAAAGCAGCAAGATCGCGACGGCAACAGACTTCCTCATGGACAAACCCCACCATCTCCCCCCGGCATGGGGGAATTTTGATAGTTGAAGACCACTCCTAGTAGAGTAAGTGCTTCGAGATCGAGAAAACGCGCCCGCCGGGCGTGCATCTCATTCATGTGAGACGGAAGATAAGTCGCCCGAAGTTTGGAAAAGGAAAAAATCCCTGCCGCGGAGGACCGGAATTGGATTGAAGGTTTCCCAACAGAGAGATATTGGGGATGCTCACTTGGTTGGACCACCGGGGCGCGCGGACTTTTTGCCTGGCCTCCTGACACGCATCCGCTTGTGTGTTCCGGTGCCGTGGGGCTCGGGCCGGGCCTCCAGCGGCCATTCGCCCCCCTGCGGCCGAGGGTTGAGAGCGCGATGCCAAATCAGGGCAAGCTTCTTGAGCTCGGTCCAGGTGGAGTCGAGAGCCCGGTCGAGATCTTCCTGGCCGACGGGCAATCGGTCGTACTCTGCGGGCGCCAGCCCCTTCTCCTGCCTCAAGCTCCTCCCCTGCGCCATGAGCTCGGTCCAAAGGCCCTCGACACTGTCCGTGAAGACGGCTCTCAGCATGGGCCTGCCCAGCTTGGACTCCAAGCCCAGGCAGATCTTGATGAAGATCTCCTCGGAAAGGTGGCCCCGCTCCCGTTCGATGGTTCCCACTAGCGTTACACTCACCTCGGCTCTTTCGGCCAATTCTTCCTGAGAGAGGCCGGCGGTAAGGCGCCAGTTCTTGATGGCCCGCCCGTAGTACTTGGACCCCATGTCGCGACGTCGGTATTTCACACGCGCATGGTAAATGCATCCCCTAAGTCGACAAAATCGGGAATTGTCTTGGAATAATCTGAAATTAACGCGAATTAAGATTGCGAATCTATAGATAATAGCGCATCACAGGTGGTCCGACCCACTGGTGGTGTCGATCAACTTCTACTTCTCTTGGGCATCCAGACGTGGAATGTTCCGGCTGGACACGACGCAGAGCCGGAAATCGGGCGTCGGTGGACCAAAGCTCCCACGCTTGCCGGCCAATGGGAGCCCCTTTGGGTGGCGGGGCCGGAGAGACGCGCGCCGGCGGCCAGATCCCGGCCGATCAGATCAGCCGGGACTTGAGCGCCTTGCTGACCGCCTCGGACTTCGAGTGCACCTGCAGCTTTTCGTAGATCGAGCGGATGTAGTTGCGCACCGTGTTGATGCTCACCCGCATCTCGTCGGCCGCCGTCTGGTAGCTGTAGCCCTCGGAGAGCAGCGAGAGCAGCTTGATCTCCAGGCGCGTGAGGTCGGTCAGCAGCTTGGCGGGCGGCCGGAAGTCGCGGAAGAGGCGCACGACCTTGTGCGCGATCTCCGGCGACATCGGCGCGCCGTTGGCCCGCGCCTCGCGGATCGCGTGCAGGAGCCGGGAGGGCGGCGTCTTCTTCAGCAGATAGCCGGCGGCCCCGTTGCACAGCGATTCGAAGATCCGCTCCTCGTCGTCGTGGAGCGTCAGCATCAGGATCGCCATGCCGGGGTGCCGCTCGTGGAAGTGGAGCACGGCCTGCGAGCCCGGCATGCCGGGCAGGCTGATGTCCAGGAGGAGGACGTCGGGAGCCGGCTCCCTCAGGCTCCGCAAAGCCTGCTCCGCGCTGCCGAAGGAACCGACGCAGCAGAAACCCTCGGTGTCGTCGATGAGCAGGCGAAGGGCTTCCTGCGCCGCCGGGTCGTCCTCGACGATGGCGATACGAATCGTCTCACTGGAATTCATGTCTTGTGCTCATTCGTACCATGCGGCCCGCGAGGGGCCAAGAGCATGATCATGCGTTTCGCCCCGAGAGCGGCACTTCGAGGCGCACCTCGGTGCCGCGGCCCGAGGCCGACTCGATCGTCAGCCTGCCTCCCAGGTCCGCGGCGCGCGCGCTCATGCTGCCCAGCCCGTGGCGGGTCTCGCCCTCGGCCGGCTCGTCGAAGCCGCGGCCGTCGTCGCGGATCTTCGCGGTCAGGCGCGAGCCTTTGACGGCCAGGGACATGGAGACCGCGGACGCGGCCGAGTGGCGGGCCGCGTTGTGGAGCGCCTCCTTGAACACCAGGTAGAGCTGGCGGCGCTCGACCGGCGAGAGCTTGATCTCCTCCGCGTCCGGCGGCGCCTGCAGGCTCCAGGCGATGCCGTGCGATTCCAGCAGGTCGCCGGCGAAGCGGCGGATGCGGGTCGCCAGGCTGCGCAGGTCGTCGCGGCGGGGATCGATCGCCCAGATGCTCTCGCCGAGCGAGTTCATCATCTCGCGCGCGGTCTCGCCGATGTCGCTGACCAGGCGCGCGCCGTCCGGATCGCCCTCGGTCCGCCGCCGCGCCAGCTCGCTCAGGATGGAGATGCGCGACAGGCTCGATCCGAGGTCGTCGTGGAGGTCGGTGGCGATGCGCGTGCGCATCCGCTCGATCGCCAGCAGGTGGGAGACGCGGTAGCGGTAGAGCGCGGCCGTGCCCCCGGCCAGCGCGAGCGCCACGAGGCCGAGGAACCAGCCGCGCCGCCAGACGGGCGGGCGGACGACGAGCAGGACCTCGGCCGGCACGACGCTCGCCGTGCGCCCTTCCTCGGTCACCGCGCGCACCAGGAAACGGTAGCGGCCCGCCGGCAGGTGGGCGTAGACCACGGACCGCGCGCCGCTCGCCCGGCTCCAGTCGCGGTCGAACCCTTCCATCTGCACCTGGTAGCGGAGGCTCTCCCCCGGCGCGAAGCTCAGGGCCAGGAACTCGATCTCCAGGCGGCTGCGCCCCGACTCCAGCTCGATGCCCTCGACCCGCGGGGCGCCGAGCTCGGACACCCGCCGGGGGACGCCGTCGACGCTGACCCCCGTGATCCAGGGCGAGGGCACGAGGGAGAGGGGCTCGCGCACCGGCACGAGCTGCGAGAGACCCCGCCGGGTCCCGAACCAGACGTGTCCTTCGCGGTCCTGCCAGGCCGCGTCCACCAGGTTGCTCGCCAGCCCGTCCAGGGAGGTGAAGTGATCGACCCGGCCGGTGTCGCGCTCCAGCCGGTCGATCCCCTTGCGCGTTCCGAGATAGATGCGGCCCCAGCGGTCTTCGGTCAGACAGCGGATCTCGTCGGAGGAGAGGCCTTCCTTCGTGGTCAGGAGGTTGAAGCGGGGGGAGTGTCCAGCGGGGGCGGAGGGCGCGTCCAGCCGGCCCAGGCCGCCGCCCTCGGTCGCGATCCAGAGGCGGCCGCGGGCATCGACGTGGAGGTCGGTGACCGGAGCGTCGGGCAGGCCGTGCTCCGGACCGAACCGCTCCAGGCGGCCGCCGGGGCCGCTCCTGTCCCGGCGCAGCCGGAGCAGCCCGCCCCGCGACAGGCCGACCCAGATCTGGCCGGCGCGGTCCTCCGCCAGGGCGTAGGCGATGCCGGCGCCGGGGGGGTAGCCGTCCTCGGGACCGAACGAGCGCAGCTCGCCGGTGGCGCGGACCAGATGGGTGAGCGGACGCGGTCCGTTGGTGCCGATCCAGAGGTCGCCGCGGCGGTCTTCGACGAGCCGCTCGATGCTGTTGCCGCCGAGCCCGTCGCGGGCCGCGATCACC
>JBJMGZ010000063.1:0-10860 GCA_045807605.1 Thermoanaerobaculia bacterium
GGACGGCCGGTAAAACGTGGACATCGGCCATCGCGGCAAGCACACGATCGGCCGCATCGCCGCGATTATCGAAGAGACCTCCCGCGCCATGGCGCGCGACCGCCGGCGGCTGGCCGCGCTGCAAAACCTTTCCCTGTGGCAGGAGACCTCCCGCCGCCACGCGCACGAGATGAAGACGCCGCTCACCGCCGCGCGCCTGGAGCTGACGCGCCTGCGCGGGATCGTGGACGGCGAAGGCAGGCAGGCCGTCGAGAGCCTCGGCGAAGAGCTGGACCGCCTGGGCCGCTTCACGCGCGAGCTCACCTCGTTCGCGCGCCTGCCCCGGCCGCGGCTGGAGGTCCACGACCTCGGCGCCGTGGTCTCCGAGTTCGCCGCGGCCTTCGATCTCGCCTGGCCGTCGCTCGCGCTGCGCGTCTCGGCATCCGGACAGCTCCCCGCGGCCGTCGACCGCGAGCTGCTCCGCCAGACGCTCGTGAACCTCTGCGACAACAGCGCGCACGCCCAGGCCCGGACCGTTACTTTCCATCTGTCCGGGAACGGCTCCGGGATCTTCCTCGACGTGGCCGACGACGGGCCGGGGCTCGCGCCGGAGGTCAGCGGCCGGGTCTTCGAGCCCTACGTCACCACGCGCAAGGTCGGCGAGGGCATGGGCCTCGGCCTCGCGATCTCGAAGAAGATCCTGCTCGACCATGGCGGGGACCTGGAGCTGGTGGAGACGTCGGAGACGGGGACCACATTCCGGATAACCCTTCCGAAAGCCAATCCGGATGTAGGGGAGGGGCTTGCCCCCTCCCGAGCGGGCGGAATCCGCGAGCTCGAAGACCATCCGGGAGGTTCCCCCTCCCGGGAGGGGGCAAGCCCCTCCCCTACATTTCCTGGCCCGACACGAGGAGACGCCTCTTGACCCAGCTCCTGATCGTCGAGGACGACGAGAAGATCCGTGCCAGCCTGCTGCTCCAGCTCCGCGAGGAGGGCTTCGCTCCGACCTCGGTCACCTCGGCCGAGGAGGCGCTCGCCATGCTGGAGCCGGCCCGCTCCCCTCTCCCCGACCTGCTGCTGCTCGACGTGCGCCTGCGCAAGATGAGCGGCGTCGAGCTCGTGGGGCGGCTGGCCGGGATCGGACGGCTGCCGCCCACGATCATCATTTCGGGCGAAGCGTCGATCAGCGAGACCGTCGAAGCGCTGCGGCTCGGCGTGCACGACTTCATCGAGAAGCCGTTCACCCGCGAGCGGCTGCTGCAATCGATCCGCAATGTGCTGGAGCGCGAAGCGCTGCGGCGCGAGGTCGCGTCGCTCAAGGCGGACCTCGGGGGAGAGCCCGAGATCCTGGGCAGCTCGCCCGCGGTCGAGGAGCTGCGCCAGCGCATCGCGCAGGCCGCGCCCACGGACGGGCGCATCCTGATCCTCGGCGAGAGCGGCACGGGCAAGGAGCTGGTGGCCGCCGCGCTCCACCGGCAGAGCCGGCGCAGCCATCGCCCGTTCATCAAGATCAACTGCGCCGCGATCCCGCCCGACCTGATCGAGGACGAGCTGTTCGGCCACGCGCGGGGCGCCTTCACCGACGCCAAGACGGCCAAGCCCGGTCTGTTCGAGGAGGCGGACGGCGGCACGCTCTTCCTCGACGAGATCGGAGACATGGAGCCGGCGCTCCAGTCGCGCCTGCTGCGGGTGCTGGAGGACGGCCGCGTGCGGCGGATCGGCGAGACGCGCGACCGCCAGGTGGACGTGCGGGTGATCGCGGCGACCCATCGCGACCTGGAGGCGTCGGCGCGCGCCGGCCGCTTCCGCGAGGACCTCTACTTCCGCCTCGCCCACCTTCCCCTCTTCGTGGCGCCGCTGCGGGAGCGCAAGGAGGACCTGCGCGGTCTCTTCCATCATTTTTTGGAAAGGTTTTCCCGCCAGCACCGGGCGCGCCCGCGGCGGGTGGATCCCGAGGTCTATCCCTACCTGGAGCGCTATCCCTGGCCGGGCAACGTGCGCGAGCTGCGCAACCTCTGCGAGCGCCTGGTGGTCTTCGGGGCGGACCCGGTGACGCCGGACCAGCTCCCCTCGGGCTTCTTCGAGCCGACCCGTCCGCCCGAGTCCGGGCTCCTGCTCCTGCCCGCGGCGTACCCCATCCTCCCCCTGCGGGAGCTCAAGGCGCGCTGCGAGCGGGAGTACATCGAGTCGGTGCTCCAGCGCACGCGCTGGAACGTGAGCGCCGCGGCCCGGCTGCTGGACGTCCAGCGGACCTACCTGCACCAGAAGATCCACGCGCTCGGAGCGCGGCGGCCGGAGACCTCACCCCCGCGGGAAGACTGAGAGACCGTGAAAAAATCGATCCGAGCGGCGGGGAGCGGAGCGAGGACGGAGCGCAACTGTCTGAGCCCGAAGGGCGAGTTTGAGCACCGCCCGCAGCCCGTCTCCGCGCCGCGGGGATTTTTTCACAGCCTCTGAGCTCCGGAGTCTCACTTGGATGCCATCGCCGTGATCGCCTTGCTGGTCCGGCACGCGGTGAGGTCCACGGCCTGGAGCCGGAAGCTCCTGCCGCGCAGGCGGACCGGAACCGCGATCTTGACCACGGCATTGCCCTGGGCATCGGCGGTGGCACGGAACGCGAGAGCCGCCCTGCCGATGTCCAGCGCGAGGCGCCGGCAGGAGGCGACCGGGGTCTTCCCGCCGCCGGTGCCGGAGTAGAGCTCGATCCGGGCGCCGGGGCGGGCGCCGGTGACGTGCAGGATGGCGACGGTGCCCGGCTTGAAGCCGCCCGCGGGCACCAGGCCGAGGGCGGAGCCGCCTCCCCCGCCCGCGAGCTGGGGAGCCCGGGCGTCCAGCGAGAGCGGACCGCTGCCGAGGGTCGGAACGGCCTCGGCGGTCACATGCCGCGGGGGCTGGGTCGAGGCCAGGCCGAAGAAGAACGAGGTGTCGCCGTTGCCCGGCGCGGAGCCGGAGCAGACCGCCGAAGAGAAGGTGAAGGTGATCCGGTCGCCCGTCTGCTCCGCCGACGCCAGCCCGATGGTGCCCAGGCCGCCGGAGGTGACCACGTAGACCTGGTCGGTGTTGCCGTTGCCGTCGTAATCCGCCGCGGCCACGGGTCCGAAGTCGAGGCTGAGCTGGGACACGCAGGGCAGCGCCAGCAGGCCCGCGAGCTGCGTCAGGTCGACTCTGTACTCATAGGCCTGCAGCCCCGCCGCCGCCGTCCCCGCCTCGCCGGGCGGGAAAGTCCGCGATTGCAGGAACGCGTCGCCCGCCGTGCCCGCCAGGGTGAAGTGGGCGGCCGTATCGTCGACGGTGATCGTGCAGTCCGTGTCGAACTTGCAGTTGATGGCCGGAGCCCCCACGGTGACGATATCCAAGGGGACCGCGGAGGCAGCCGTGGCGAGAGCAAAGCCAAGGGACAACACCAGGAGCGTGCGCATGAAAAGACCTCCTGTCTTCCAGGCGTGGAGGGGACGGAATCGTTACTCACCGCCGAGAGAACCGCAGGTCCCGCACGCGGCCGAGGCCGACGCCGAGCTCGGCGACCTTGCCGTCCCCGTTGCGGAAGAAGCGCGTGTTTCATGGCTGGCTTGATTTTACCCCGTGTGGTTGAATCCCGGCCATGCGGAGAGTCGCAGCCATCGTGGTGAACTACAACGGCAGGGAGGTCACCCTCCAGGCGGTCGAGAGCCTGCGGAAGATGACCTACCCCGCGTTCGACCTGATCGTGCTCGACAATGCGTCCACCGACGGCTCCCCCGAAGCCCTGGCTCGGGCCTATCCCGACTTGAAGCAGCTCCGGGTAGAGGTCAACCGCGGCAGCTCGTCCGGCTACGCCGCCGGGTTCCGCTGGGCGTTCGAGAACGGGTACGACTACGTCCTGCTCCTCAACAACGACATCGAGGTGGAGCCGGACCTGCTCGACCGGCTGGTCGAGGTGGCCGAGAGCGATCCGCGGATCGGCGCTGTCGGCCCGAAGTGCTACTTCCACGGCGACCGGCAGCGCCTCTGGTCCGCGGGCGGCAAGCTCCGCTTCCGCGAGTCGATCACCCACGAGCGCGGCTACGGCGAGATCGACCGCGGGCAGTACGACCAGGACGCCGAGGTGGACTACATCAACGGCTGCGCCATCCTGATCAAGCGCGAGGCCGCCGAGGCCGCCGGCTCCTGGGACCCGATCTACTTCATCTGCGTGGACGACGCGGACTTCTGCACCCGGGCCAGGCGCAAGGGCTTCCGCTGCGTCTATGCGCACCGGGCCGTGCTCTACCACATGGTGGCCTACACCACCGGCGGCTACAGCCCGGGACGGAACTTCCAGTTCGGCCGGAGCAGCGCGCTGTATGTCCGGCGCTATGGCCGGCCGTGGAACTGGCTCAGCTTCCTCGGCTTCTCCTTTGCCGCCTTCGTGGTGGCTTATCTCCGCGAGCTGCGGAAGGGCAACCAGGCAGCGGCCGTTGCGAAGATCCAGGGGCTGCGGGAGGGACTCAGGACCGATCCGAAGCCGCAGGAGGTGCTCGCGGCCCGGCCGGTCTCCGAAACCTGAGTTAGAATGGTGCTGCCATGGAACTGAAAGTGGTCCTCGAACCGGGCGAAGACGGCTTCATCGTCGCCCACTGCCCCTCTCTCAAGAGCTGCTGGTCACAGGGACGCACGCGCGAAGAGGCTCTCGAGAACATCCGGGAGGCCATCGAGCTTTACCTGGAGCCGGATGCCCAAGAGCTGCAGGAAAGCGCAATCGATCCGGACGAGTTTCTGGAACAAGTCCGCTGACGCCTACCTCACCTGCTTGAGCCACTCCAACCGCGCCGGCTGGTACCAGTGCCAGCGGAACGGACGGCCCAGCTTGAGCAGCTCGGGCACGGTCACGAATCGATAACCTTTCAGGTCCACCAGGAGCTGCTCCACCGCGGCGCGCATGGGCGCGCGGTCCTTCCAATCCTCCTCCACGGTCGTATAGAGCGTGTCGTGGAAGAGGATGATGCTCCCCCGTCTCAGCCTTCGATAAACCCTCTGCACCAGCACCTCGGGCGGGTCATCCCGCCAGTCCTCGGCGATCACGTCCCAGCAGACCACGTCGTGACCTGCACGGAGCGCGTCCAGGCGCGAGCCGAGACTCTGTTCGCCGTAGGGAGGACGGAACAGCCGCGTTCCATGGGGGGCGAGCGCCTCGGCGCACCACTCGATCTGCTTGCGGCGGTAGCGGCCGGTCAGGAGCGGCATGGACGGGTGGTCCCAGGTGTGGTTGCCGATGGCGTGGCCGCCGTCCGCCACCCGCTTCACGAGGTCGGGCCAGCGGCGGGCGCTCTTCCCCACCATGAAGAAGGTCCCCTTGGCGCCGTGGCGCTCCAGCAGCTCCAGGAGCGGCGGAGTGTCCTCGGGGTGGGGACCGTCGTCGAAGGTGAGGGCGAGGACCCGCTCGCGGGTGGAGACCCGGAGGATCGTGCCGAGCGGGAGCGCGCTCGCGGAGAGCACCCCCTTGACCAGCTCCTTGGCGCGGGGGAGGGCCCCCGCGCTCAGCGAGCTTTCGTAAGGGAGCAATATCTTCTCCCGGAGGCTACTTCGACATCGCGAGGACGTCCGCGGGCGGCTTGAAGACCAGCCCCTCGCGGTCCTCCGACGGGTTCGGATCGTAGAGCCGGATGATCTCCTCGGGCACGGGCGCGAGGTCCGACGCGCGCCGCAGCTCGAAGAGGGTCGTGCCGGTGCATTCGCGGTCGCGGCTCGGCGCTCCGCCCCGGGTCGCCAGCTCGTCCAGGTGCGCGGTGCGGAAGTCGATGCTGAAGCGGGTGCGGCCCGAGGTGTTCGGCACGGTCGAGTGCAGGTGCGCCCCCGAAAAGAGGATCAGCCCTCCCGGCGGGCAGACCACCCGGAGCTGCGGCTCCAGGTCGATCTCATCCAGCGGCCGGGGCTGCTTGCGCGTGTCGGTCTTGACCTGGGACGCGGACTGCGCCCGGCCGACCCGGTTCCACTCGTAGTGGTTGTACTCGCCGGAGCTGTTGCGGACCGGCTGGCTCCAATACCGCGGATGGAACGCGAACGAGCTCTCGGACTCGAGCTCGAACACCGGCAGCCACCAGTTGAGCTGGCACATCGGGGACGAGTACCAGATGTCCCGGTGCGGGTGGAGGACGTAGGCCACGCCGGCGTTCAGGTAGCCGTGGCTCGTCGCCACCCGCATGCGGGGGACGTCGAAGTAGAGCCTGTCCATGTCCACCCCGAAGTCCGCCAGGAGGTTGCGCAGCAGCTCCAGCGTCTTCGGGTGATGGATGAAGCGCGGCTTGAGCGGAGCCACGATCTCGACGAAGCGCTCCACCGGCAGGCTGTCCTGCGCGTGGACCGGATCGAGCGGATGGAAGGCCTCCTCGATCAGCTCGCGGGCCCAACCGGTCAGGGCTGCGGTGCTGGGCCGGGGCGAGAAGACGAAGACCTGCCCCTGGTAGAGGGCCTGCCGGCGGCGGCCGTCGTCGAACGCGGAGTCGAAGTAGAGGGTGTTCATCTCGGGAATCCCTTGGAACGAAACAGCTTCGGAGATCCGGACTCTAGCACATGCGGTAGACTCACCGCCTGTGACCTCCTCCGTCCGACTGGCCCTCGTCTCGGTCTCCCTGTTCCTGCTGCTCTTCCCGCTGGCGCTGGGCAAACCCGGGCTGCCGACCCATCTCAAGGCCGACGAGGCCGCCTACTACCTCATGGCTCTCAGCCTCGCGCACGATGCCGACCTGAAGGTCGAGGTCCGGGACATCGACCGCCTCTTCCAGGAGTTCCCCTACCAGCCGGTCAACAACCTGATCCTGATGAGCCACGACGGCTGGCGCACGGTCCATTTCGGCAAGCCGTACATCTACTCGCTCCTCGCCGTCCCGTTCGCCGGCCTGTTCGGCGCCGACGGCCTGTACTTCTTCAACATGCTGCTGACGGTCGCGATGATCTGGATGGGCGCGAGCTACCTCCGCCGCTTCAACGACGACGGCACCGCGGCCCTCTACTCCACCGGCTTCTTCCTGCTCAGCGCCGGCTTCTCCTACGTCTTCTGGATCCAGCCCGAAATCCTCAACATGGCGGCGGTCGCCGCCTGCCTGTATTGGGGGCTGCCGCGAGAGGAGGAGACTGTGGACCGCCGGAGCCTCGTCCTCGCGGCGCTCTCGGGCGCGGTCCTGGTCTTCGCGGTCTACAACAAGCCGATGCTCGCGGCCGTGGGCCTCGCTCCGCTGTGGGGCTATGTCCGGCGGCGCCAATGGAAGACGGCGGGCGTCTGGCTCGCCGGGGCGGTCGGCTTCATGGCCGTGGTCGCCGCGATCTCTTTCGGATTGACCGGCACGCCGACGTCGTACCTGGGGGTCCCTCAGCGGGGTGGGTTCACGGTGTGCAAGCCGGGCAAAATGCCCGTAGCCCCTTTCCCCAGCCCTCTCCCGAGGGGAGAGGGGGCACCTTCACCGGTGCGACAAGGGGCAGGCGGAGCCGCCGCTGCGGCCGAGTCGCCGACCGGCAACGCCATGACCTGGCTCTTCCGCATGCCGGACACCCACTGGAGCGAATTCACGGACAACGTGGGCTACTTCCTCTGGGGCCGGCACGCCGGGCTGATCCCCTACCTGCCGTTCGCCGTCCTCTCCCTCCTCCTGTTCCTGTTCCACGGCCGGCGGTCGCCGGAGCGCTGGCTCCTGCTGGCCGGGGCGATCGGGATCGCGCTGTTCTTCCTCCTCCAGATCGCCTGGAACTGGCAGGGGGGCGGCGGCTTCATCGGCAACCGGTACTTCGTCAACGTCTACCCGGCATTCCTCTTCCTGGTGACGCGCATCCGGCCGCGCTGGAGCGTGCCCGCGGGATACGCGTTCGCAGGCCTGTTCCTCGGGCCGCTGCTCTTCACTCCGTTCGGGGCCGGCGGCCCCGAGCCCACGCTCCAGGCGCACGTGCGCAACATCCCGTTCCGCTGGCTGCCGCTGGAGCTGACGCTCCGGAACGTCCCCGGCTATCACCGCGTCCCCCTCGACGACTTCCGGAGTATCCGCGCGATTGGCCGCCGCGACCAGTTCCTGCCGCTGGACCCGATGTGGGTGCGCGGCGCCGACGCCGCGGAGATCTACCTGATCGCGGACAAGCCCATCGAGAAAGTGGTGTTCCAGGTCGGCACCCCGGCGCCGCGCAACCGCGTCGCGATCGAGATGGGCGACGCCTCCCAGGAGCTGACCCTGAAGGCCGGCGAGGGCCAGCGCGTGGAGCTTGAACCCGGCGAGGCCACCCGGGTCTGGACCACGAAGGCCGGGACGCAATATGCCTACCGCATGGTCGTGGCTCCCGAGACCGGCCGCATCCTCCACTGGACGCGCGAGCTGCCGCCGGAGTCCTGCCCCTACTTCGCCTCCAACGAGAAAGTCGAGGAGTCCTTCTTCGTGGGCGCCGAGCTGACGTACCTCGGCTCGGGCGAGGCGCTCGACGCGGACCTGTACGACGTCCTCTGGGGGGACACGGTCGTGCCCGCCCAGGTGCCGGCCGGCTGGAAGTTCACGGTCGCGGCGCGCCTTTCCAACCGGAGCCGCGTGACCTGGCCGAACCGCGGCGGCGCCCGCGTGCGCCTGGCCTACCACTGGCGGACCCTCGACGGCCGGGAAGTGCTCTGGGAGGGGGAGCGCACGGAGCTGCCCGCGCCCGTGCCGCCCGGGGGACAGGTCGACATCCAGCAGGAGGTCGTGGCGCCCGCGCAGCCGGGACGGTACGTGCTGGAGCTCGATCCGGTGTTCGAGCACGTGAGCTGGTTTTCGAAGGAGAACGGCGGGACGACCTTCCGGCGGGAGGTGGAGGTGACAGGCGATGCTCGATAACCTGCGCGAAGACACCCGCCGGCTGCGCGAGATCAAGACCAAGCCGTTCCCCTGGTACGTGATCGAATCGCTGCTGTTCGAGACCGGCTACCAGGCGGTGGTGCTCCACCGGATCGCGCACTGGTTCAAAAGCCACGGCATCCCGGTGCTCGGCCCGCTGATCGCCCGGCTGAACCAGTTCTACACGGGCGTGGACATCGGCCCCGGAGCGGAGATTGGACCGGGGCTGCGCATCGCCCACGGCACCGGAATCGTGATCGGAGGTTACGCGAAGATCGGCAGGAACGCCCTGCTGCTCCACCAGGTGACCGTCGGCGCGCCCGGCCCGGAGCGGGTCGCGAAAATGCCGGTGATCGGGGACAACGTGTTCCTCGGCGCAGGAGCCAGGCTGATCGGCGGAATCCGGGTGGGAGACAACGTCTTCATCGGCGTCAACGCAATCGTCGCCCAGAACATCCCGGACAACAGCCGGGTGCTGTGCACGTCGGGGATCGAGATCAGTCCGCTGAAAACGGTCTGATGCCGGTCAGATCGTGTACGACGATTCCTCGATGAAGAAGATGCCCCGTCGGGCACCTGTCCCGGGCGTGTTGTAGACGGAAAGGAATCCGGCCATCCGGGCACATCTTTCCAGGAGGATTGATCTCTGATGAATCGCGCACTCTTCATCACAGCAATGGCAGTGCTCGGTTTCGTGTCGTTGGCCGGAACCGCGGCGGGGCAGCCCCCGCAGGGACTGCACCGCGTCGAGCGCGGCGAGCCTCTCGACCCGTGCCCCCCTCTCCAGAAGGGATATGTCATCCGGGAGAGCCACGGCAAGGGCTTCATCGTGGATTCCTGCGGCCGCAAGGTGGACAGCTTTGGGAGCTTGCTGCCGCTTGTCTCGCCTCCCCAAGCCGAGATCGGGGCCGGCGTCACCATCGACGGCATGAAGACCAGCCATTTCGGGAGCCACGCAGCGGGCGGCCCGCTCACGCTCGTGGGCTCCGCCGATACCTATCGGCTGAGTGATGGCAGCGAGTGGCAGAGCGGAGCAGGCTCCTACTACCTGCATTCGGCCCAGCTCGATCACGTCGAGGTGTCGGGCACGACGATCCGGTACGTGCTCAACCCGCCGGCCTCGGGCTTTCTCTACCAGCAGACCGACTACGACGCCGGCAATCATTCCGCCCAGGGCACCCTCGGTCCTTCGGGGCCTCTGGTCCTGGAGACCCAGGCGGGCTCGACGACGGCCGTGCTGAAAGGCAACGCTCTCCTCGTGGCGAACGAGGCTACATACTACGGCGAACCCCGTTTCAACTACTACACGGCGATCGTGGGCTCCGTGCTCCCCATTCAGGTGGTCTATACGATCCAGGGCGATACGTGGACGGCCGATACGTTCAGCCGGTCCTTCTCCTATTCCGCGGCCGGCTCCGTGGACTTCGCGCACCCGGTTTCCTCGCCGCGCGCGGTGGCGCTCTCGATCACGGGCCCCTCCCGGATCCCCGATGATTTCACCACGAGGTTCACGGCCACGGTGCTCTATGAAAACGGCGTTCAGCGCAATGCCGGCGCCAGGGCGTCCTGGACGGTGGACCCTCCGGAGCTCGCGAGCGTCGCGGGCGGCGTCTTGACCGTGGAGCCTCTGCAGACACAGTCGGCGTATCTCACCCTGCGCGCCATGTTCTTCCAGGACCCGGACAGCCTGGCGGCGGAAAAGCCGGTGCTCGTCCTGGCCGACTCCACGGCGGAGGAGCCGGGGACCTGGCCGATGTTCCAGGCGAACGCGCGGCACACAGGGTATATCGCGGCGGGGATCGAGCCGACCGCCTTCCAGCTCAAGTGGCAGCGGGAGATGGGGAGCGGCATGCCGCTCAACCCCGTGGCCGCCGGCGACGGCAAGGTGTTCGTGACGCGGGTGACCTACTTCGACGACGTGACGACCCTTTTCGCGCTCAGCGCGGCCGACGGCGCCACACTCTGGTCGAAAGGCTTCGGCGACGTCTTCTCGGTCAATCCACCGAGCTACGCCTACGGCAACGTGTACGTCCAGACCGGCAACCATGCCACCGACACCTGGCTGCACGCCTTCGACGGC
>JBJMGZ010000064.1:0-3312 GCA_045807605.1 Thermoanaerobaculia bacterium
CGCTCCCAGTAGCTACAGCCAATAGCTTTGGGCGAGAGCCCGGTACTCTTCGACCTGCCGCCGCTCCCACTCCGTATCCTTGCCGAGCTCGGCCGCCATCAGCCGCGCCACTTCGGGCGCGGCCTCGACGCTCGCGCGGGCGTCGAGGAGGAGGGCGCGGGTGCGGCGGGCGAGGACGTCCTCGACCGTGCGCGCCATCTCAGGGCGCGCGGCCCAGACCACTTCGCAGAGCCGGTAGGGGAGGCGCGGGTGGAGCGGCTCCCGCCACTCGGGGCGCTCTTCCGCGAGGCGCGACAGGGCAACCGCGTCCGAGCCGTAGACCGCCCAGTCCATCGTCGGCTCCACCTCGGCGGACCAGCCGTGGAGGCGCAGGTCCGCCGTTCCGGAAGGGAACTCCGGCAATCCCGCCAGGACGGCGGCCTGGGTCACCGTGTCCTCGCCCATGCGGCGGTAGGTGGTCCACTTGCCGCCGGTGATCGTCACCAGCCCCGAGGCGGAGATGAGCAGCGTGTGATCCCGGGAGAGCGCGGCGGTCTTCATCCCCTCGGTCGTCCCCCCGGCGGTGCGCACCAGGGGGCGCAATCCCGCGAAGCAGGAGAGCACGTCCGCGGGGGACGGGTCGCGGGTTAGATAGCGCGCCGCATGGGTGAGGAGGAAGTCGATCTCTTCCGGCAGCGCCCGCGGCTCCAGCGAGCGCTCGGGCGACGGCGTGTCGGTCGTTCCCACGATCACCCGGCCGTGCCAGGGCACCGCGAAGAGGACGCGGCCGTCGTCCGTGTGCGGGACCAGGATGGCGCTGTCGCCAGGCTGGAACGAGCGGTCGAGCACCACGTGGATGCCCTGGCTCGGCGCGAGGATCGGCTCGCTCTCCGGCTCGTCCATGCGCCGCAGGTCGTCCGCGAAGACGCCGGTTGCGTTGACCACCACGCGGGCATGGACCTCGCGCTCGGTCCCGGTCTCCGCGTCGCGCACCACGGCCCCGCGCACCAGCCCGCTCTCCTTGAGCAACGAGACGACGGGCATGTAGCTCAGGGCGACGCCGCCGAGGTCGAGGAGCGTGCGCATCAGCGTGATGGCGAGCCGGGCGTCGTCGAACTGGCCGTCGTGATACATGACGCCGCCGCGCAGCCCCGCGGGCTCCAGCGTGGGGATGATCTCCAGCGTCTCCTCGCGGGAGAGGAAGCGCGACGGTCCCAGGCCCATGCGGCCCGCGAGCACGTCGTAGAGCTTCAGCCCCACGCCATAGAACGGCCCCTCCCACCAGTCATAGGCGGGCACCACGAAAGAAAGGTTATGGACGAGATGCGGCGCGTTCCGCAGCAGGAGCCCGCGCTCGTGCAGGGCTTCGAGTACCAGCGCGACATTGCCCTGCTGGAGATAGCGCACGCCGCCATGGATCAGCTTCGTGCTGCGGCTGGACGTCCCCTTGGCAAAGTCGTGCTGCTCGACGAGCAGCGTCCGGTAGCCCCGGGACGCCGCCTCGACCGCCGTGCCCAGCCCGGTCGCGCCGCCGCCCACGACCAGGAAGTCCCAGGGCTCGGGATCGTCGAGGCGGGGGAGCAGGGTGTCTCTCAGCTTTCCCACCCCTTCGCCCGCTCCACCGCCTTCGCCCAGAGCGCCCGCATCTCCGTGGTTTTTTCCGTGTCCTTCGCGGGCTCGAACAACCGCTCCATCTGCCAGTGGGCCTGCACGTCCTCGGGGCTTTTCCAGACCCCGACCGCCAGGCCGGCGAGGTAGGCGGCTCCGAGCGCGGTGGTCTCGCGCACGGTGGGGCGGGCGACGGGCACGCCTCCGAGATCGGCCTGCATCTGCATCAGGAGGTCGTTGTCCGCGGCGCCGCCGTCCACCCGGAGCTCGGAGACGGCGACGCCGGAGTCCCCTTCCATGGCCGCGAGGACGTCCGCCACCTGGTGGGCGATGCCTTCGAGCGCGGCGCGGGCGAGGTGGGCGGCGGTGGTGCCCCGGGTGATCCCCAGAAGCGCGCCGCGGGCGTAGGGGTCCCAGTGCGGCGCGCCGAGGCCGGTGAAGGCGGGGACCAGCACGATGCCGCCCGAGTCCGGGACGCTCGCCGCCAGCGCCTCTACCTCCGGCGAGGTACGGACGATCCCGAGCCCGTCGCGCAGCCACTGCACCGCGGCGCCACCCACGAACACGCTCCCCTCCAGGCAGTAGTCGGTGTGGCCGCGCAGGCGCCAGGCGGGCGAGGTCAGCAGCTCGTGCTTCGAGTGGATCGGGCTGCGCCCCGTGTTCATGAGCAGGAAGCAGCCGGTGCCGTAGGTGCACTTCGCCATGCCGGTGCGCACGCACGCCTGCCCGAAGAGGGCAGCCTGCTGATCGCCGGCCACTCCGGCGATGGGCACGGGGCCGCCGAGCAGGTCCGGCACCGTCTCGGCGTAGACCTCGCTCGACGAGCGGACCTCGGGCAGGACCGACCGCGGCACGCCCAAGGCCGCGAGCAGCTCGTCGTCCCAGGTCTCGCCGTGGATGTTGAAGAGGAGCGTGCGCGAGGCGTTGGTGACGTCGGTCGCATGGAGCGCGCCGCCGGTCAGGTTCCAGATCAGCCAGGAGTCCACCGTGCCGAAGGCGAGCCTTCCGGCTTCAGCGGTCTCGCGGACCTCGGGGACGTTCCGGAGGAGCCAGGCGATCTTGGTGCCGGAGAAGTAGGGATCGAGGACGAGCCCGGTCTTCTTGCGGAACGAGGGGAGATGCCCGGAATGCCGCAGGCGCTCGCAATCGTCGGCGGTGCGGCGGTCCTGCCAGACCACGGCATTGTGGACGGGCCGGCCGGTCGCGCGGTCCCAGAGCACCACGGTCTCGCGCTGATTGGTGATGCCGAGCCCGGCGGGCCGCTCGCGGGAGGACCCGAGCGCCTCGCGCATGGCCTCGAGTGACACCCGCAGGATCTCCTCGGGGTCGTGCTCCACCCAGCCGGGCTGGGGGAAATACTGGGTGAGCTCCCGATACCCGCGGCCGAGCACGTGCCCATCCTGGTGGATCACCAGCGCGGTGGAGCCGGTGGTGCCTTGATCCAGGGCGAGGACGGCGGGCATCAGTCGATGGCGCGGGCGACGTTCCGCGGCGCCAGCACACCGCGGTCGGTCACGATCGCCGTGATCAGCTCGGCCGGTGTGACATCGAAGGCCGGGTTCCAGGCGCCGACCCCATCGGGGGCCGTCCGCACCCCTCGCCATCCGGTCACCTCGTCGGCGGCCCGCTCCTCGATGGGGATGCCGGCGCCGTCCGGTGTGGCGGGATCGATGGTGGAGGTCGGCGCCAGCACGTAGAACGGCACCCCGTGCGCCCGGGCCGCCA
>JBJMGZ010000065.1:0-3073 GCA_045807605.1 Thermoanaerobaculia bacterium
GGGGCGCGTTCCGCGCCCCCCTTTTCTTAAGTGATCCCGATCGCCAACACCGAGCGTGGCGCGCTGTCCCTGGGAGCGCTGGCGTCTCGCCGGCATGTCCGGAGCAATCGGCGGAACGCCGGCAATTGTCTCCGGCCCTGCAAAAAGGCCGGGCCTTCGGCCCAATGTCTTGAGAATGCCGGCGAGACGCCAGCGCACCCAGGGACAGCGCGCCACGTTCAGGGTGTTGGCGATCCGGATCACTCGTGGGAGGCGATAGAAAAGGGGGCGCGGAACGCGCCCCCGAGTCCTGCTAAACCCAGATCGGCGAGCGCCTCCTCCGCGTCGTGAATCAGCGCGGCGGCCTGGTCGGCCGTCAGGATGCCCTGGGCGGCCAGGTCCTCGACCTGGTCGATGAAGGCCTCGATCAGGCTCGCGGCCGGTCCGGTCTTGCCGGCGAGGAGCTTGCTCCGGGCGTTCTCCAGCTTGGTCCGCAGCGCGTTGCCCTGGCCGTGGTTGAGGACCCCGGACGCCACGAGCTCGTTCACCTCGCCGATCAGCAGGGTGAGCTGCTCGGCCACCGGGCGGCGCTCCCAGAACACCGCGGCCGCCCTTCCCGGCACCGAGACCGTGCAGGTCCCCGCGTTGTAGGCCGAGCCCTGCACCACCGGGTCCACCGAGGCGGTCTGCACCGGATGGAGCACGTAGCCGGCGCAGGGCACCGCCAGCGTCCGCGCCTCCTTCGAAGCGTTGAGCGCCACCAGCACCCGCTTCACCTGGTGATCCACTTCCCCTTCGACGTCGGTCACGGTCATCGCGATCAGCCCGGGGATCTGGGACGGACCGGTGTTGAGAAAGGCCAGACGGTCCTGGATCTCCTCGCCGGTGCCGAGCCGGAAGAGCTTCGAGCTCTTGCGGATCTTCAGCACCTCGCGGAAGTGGTAGACGGCCTTCTGGATGTCGGCCGGCGCAGGCTTGAGGTCCTGGTCGGCGAGGAGCGGGGCCATGATCGGCCAGTTGCTCTGATTGTCCTGCGCGGGCGGCAAGCCCTTGCCCCAGTTGTTGTCCTGCGCGGTGAAGTCGAGCTTGTTGAACCAGTCACCCGAGTTGTAGCTGTTGCGGTCCAGGGACTTCGAGCGCAGCAGGTCCACGCCGGCGTGGTAGAACGGGATGCCCTGGCTCAAGCCCAGCAGGCTCATCCCCAGGTTCTGCATGCGCACCCGGTCGGCCATCGTCGCCGAGGCGGACGCCTTGAGATGGATCGCGTCGAACAGCGTGTCGTTGTCGTGCGCCTCGACGTAGTTGATCAGCTCCTGCGGGTCGGCCGTGTAGCCGCTGGGCTGGCCGTTGTAGTCGATCTCCGCGGCGCGCACCAGGTTGCCGTTCCTGTCGATCAGCTCGTAGTCGGCGAGGCCGCCGGCCATGCCGACGCGGACCCAGTCGGTCTCCTGCAGGAGCCGCGCGAGCTGGTCCGCGGGCGTGCCCTGGTTCGTCGCGTTCGGATCGTCGTAGAGCCCGGTGAGGAAGCCCTGCTCCTGGATGCCGCTGAACGGGCCGCCGCCCCGCGCGCCGTCGCGCAGACGGTCGTTGAACGTGCCGATGCCGGTGCCGGCCATGTTGGCCTGCGTGGCCTGCACGCCGCGGGCGTTGTTGGCCACCTCGCCGAAGTTCCAGCCCTCGCCGTAGAGATAGATCTTGCTGCCGTCCACGCCGTCGGCCGCCGGGGTCAGGGCGTCGAGCGCCTGCCGGAGCTTCAGCAGGTTGCGCTTCATGTGGTGGCCCATGATGTCGAAGCGGAAGCCGTCCACCTTGTACTGCTTCGCCCAGGTCACCACCGAATCGATCAGGAGCTTCTCCATCATGTTGAATTCGCTGGCGGTGTTCTGGCAGCAGGTGCTGGTCTCGATGTTGCCGTCGGCGTTGAGCCGGTGGTAGTAGCCGGGCACGATGCGGTCGAGCACCGCGCGGTCGTTCTGGCCCGCGGCGCTGGTGTGGTTGTAGACCACGTCCATGACCACTCTGAGACCGACGCCGGAGAGCGCCTGCACCATCTCGCGGAATTCCCGGTTGCGGGCCGTGCCGTCCGGATCGGTGGAGTAGCTGCCTTCAGGAACGGTGTAGTGCCACGGGTCATAACCCCAGTTGAAGCCGTCGCTGCCGGCGACGGCCATGACCGCGGCCTGCTGCTGGTCCGAGTCGGGCGGATAGCTCGCGAGGTCGCCCGCGGGGGAGAGCCAGGTCGAGCGGTCCTCGTCGATCGAGGTGATGTCGAAGGCCGGCAGCAGGTGGATGTGCGTGAGGCCCGCGTTGGCGAGCGCCGCCAGGTGCTGCATGCCGTGCGAGCCCGTGAGGGTGAACGCCTTGTAGGTCCCCTTGAGAGCCTCGGGCACGAGCGGATCGGAGGCGCTGAAGTCGCGCACGTGCAGCTCGTAGAGGACGACGTCCTCGAAAGCGTCGAGCCGCGGCTTGGCCAGCGAGTCCCAGCCCGCGGGCTTGAGCGCCGGATCGTTCAGGTCGACGAGCAGGCTGTGGGCGCTGTTGCGCGTCAGCGCGACCGAGTAGGGATCGGTGACCCGGTTCGTCTCTACCTGGCCGGTCGAGCGCACGAAGACCTCGACCTCGTAGACGTACTCGCGGCCGTACCAGCTTCCGGTCGCGCTCCAGACGCCGGTCGCAGTATCTAAGGTCATCGGGAAGGTCATCGGCTGCTCGACGTCGGGGAAGATCACGGCCTTGACGGAGCGCGCGGTCGGCGCCCAGACGCGCAAGGTCTGCATGCCGGCGGCAAAGGTTGCGCCGAGCGGCCCTTCGTAGGTGTAGAGATCGTCGAGCACTCCCTGGATCTGGAGGGAGGTGGCGTCCACGAGCGTGCCGTCACCGGACTTCGCCGACACGGCGAGCTGGCCGCGGAGCGCCTCCGGGATCTCGTTCAGGCGGTCCGCCGGGATCTTGAACGCCTGGTAGCCGGACAGGTGCGGGAACTTGTCCAACACCGCGGCCGGCAGCCCGGCCGGGTCCCAGGTCAGCGGGACGTCGATGCCGCCGGTCACCCCGTCGGTCCCCAGCACCAGGCCGCCGTCGGCGTCGTAGTGGA
>JBJMGZ010000066.1:0-5874 GCA_045807605.1 Thermoanaerobaculia bacterium
CGCGAGGAGCTGCTCCTCCTCGCCGGGGATGCCGAGGTCGAAGCTGCCGGCGCCCTGCGACCAGGAGCGGTCCTCGCCGAAGCCGCTGCCGTCGTTCAAGCGGACCGAGCCGGAGGCGACCAGGTCGGGCCGGCCGTCACCGTCGAGGTCGGCCACGGCGCGGTCGTCGTTGCTGTGGCTCCAGGTCCAGGAGACGCCGCCGACGATCAGGTCGTTGAGGAGGTGGCCGCCGAGGCCGAGGTCGAAGGACCAGTCGTCGTTGTGGCCCAGGGAGGCGGCGTTGGGGAAGGTGCCGCCGGCGAAGCCGCCGCTTCCGTCTTCCGGGTCGTAGCGGTTGAAAGCCACCTCGCCGTCCTCGGCGATGCGGTCGGTCAGGCCGTCGCCGTTGACGTCGAGGAAGGCGAGGCGGGTGTCGGTGGCGCCGCCGCCGCCGCCGAGCTGGACGCCGGCGTGGTTGACGCAGGCCGTGTCCCCCACGCCCACGAAGGCATGGCCGCCGCCGGCGAGGGTCGAGGTCTCGGACTGGTCGTCCGTGCCCGCGACCGAGCCCCATGCGACCGGTTCGGAGAAGCCGTCGATCTCGCCGCCGAGGGTGGGCATGTGGAAGTAGTCGAACGTGTGGCGGTAGAGCTCGCTGTCATCCTCGCCAGACACCGCCACGGAGGCGAGCAGGCTCTTGTAGAAGCTGTCGGCGGCGGGCTCGTGGTACTCGAAGCGGTAGCTGCGCACCACGCTGCCGCCGGCCGTCACGTCGATCCGGCCGAGCCGCTGGCGCGTCAGGACCTTGAAGCCGGGCATGCCGGTCGAGAAGGGGTCGGGCCGCTCGCCGTCCTCGGGGAAGAAGCGCACCTGGTAATAGGCCCCGGCGCCGTTCACGCCCGTGTAGTCGATGCGTGAGGGATAGACCTGGGTCCAGGGCTCGCCATCCCCGCCGATAGCGGCGCCGCCACCGGAATCGGTGGCATAGGTGTAATCGACCGTGTTGCCGTGGAGGTCGATCACGCGCTCCAGGAGCCAGCGGAACGTGTTGCGCGGCGAGCGGTAGTCGCGCAGGCGGGCCTGGCCCGTCTGGCCGTAGAGGTAGCGGGTGCCGTCCTTCTCCGTCACCTCCCACCAGAAGTCGTCGGGCCGGCTGCCGTGGCGCACGATGCGCTGGAAGCTCCCCTCGACGCGGCGGACGAAGCGCCCCGGCTCCCCGGCCGCGGCGAGCCGGTCGCCTGCCAGCAAGTACTCCTCGCCGCCGTCGTAGCGCGGCACGCCGAAGAGCGTCGAGACCTCGACGCCCGGCACGGACAGGTCCCAGCCGATCCCGGTCCAGCCGTTCGCCTTGTCGCTGTCGTAGCGCACCGCCAGCTCGGGCTCGAGGCCCTGGCGGCCGGGCGGCACGACGATGGGAAAGTCGAGCCGGGCGCTGCCCTGGGATCCGCCCACGGGCGGCTCGATGCGGACGATCCCCGCGGCCGGGTCGGCCTTGGCGAGCTCCTGCATGGAATCGGGCGCGAGATCGGCGGAGGCGGGCTCGTCCGGCAGCGCGAGCGTGGCGTTGATGAAGTCGGTGAAGTGGTCGGTGGCGCTGACCACGGAGCCGGCTCCCGCCTCCAGGCGCGCGATCGGGAACCAGCGGCCCGTCTCGTCGTCGAAGTAGAAGGTGCGGACGTCGTCCGCGGTCATCCCCGCGGGCAGCAGCGCGGCGTCGTAGGGGAGGGTCAGGCGGACCGGCGCGAGGAAGCGCAGGCCGTGAGGCCCCATGCGGAAGCCGCCGCGCCGGGGGGTGACGTTGGTCATGCCCGCGTCGAGGGCCGGCAGGTCGCCCACGGCGAGGCTCCGCATCGAGAGCTTCACCGGGCCCGACAGCGCGCCGGCGCCCACCTCCAGGCGCGCGCCCCCCAGGGAGAGCGTCTTCGCCTGGCCGGGAGCGGCCTGCGTCTCGGTGAGGCTGTGGGGGTCCGACGGCTCTTTTTCGGAACCGAGGAGGACTGTCCGGCTCAGCCGGGAGCCGTCCGGGAACGCGGCCTCCAGCACGGCCTCCCACGAGCCCTCCTCCGGCCCGGGGACGAACAGGCCGAAGGCGCCGTCCGGCTGGATCTCCGCCGTGGAGCCGTCCACGAGCAGCTCCGGCCGCCCGGGCTCGACGAAGCCGCGCAGGTAGGCGCCGCCCTCCGCGGTTTCGCCCTGGAGGGGATGGGTGAGCACGAGCCGCGGGCGGACGCGGCGGGGGCTGCCGACCGGGCTGCCCAGGATCTCGGCCTCGACGATCTGGCCGCCGCCTTCCTGGGCGCCGCTCCAGGAGAGCCGCAGCCCGGTCACGGCGGGCGCCTCGTCGACCGGCAGCTCGTGCCGGCCGCTGCCGGTCAGGCCGTAGGTGGAGAGAAGGGTGGTGCCGCCGCCGTCGAGCAGGCCCTCGACGGTCAGCATCCCGTCGGGCCGGCCTGCGGCTTCGATCGCGAGGGAGTGGATCTGGTACGGGCGGTGGAAGGGGAGGTCGAGGGTCTGGCCGTCCCATCCGGTGGCCCGGTCGCCGTCCACGAGGGGAGAGGGCTCGATCGCGGGCCGGCCGTCCTCCTCCACGAGCACCAGCCGGAGGTTGCGGACCGTGTACGGCGCCTCCTCCGTGGGGAAGAAACGGACCTCGTTCACACCCCGCCGCAGCCAGCGGGGGTTGATCTCCTCGGTCTGGAGGCCGGCGCCCGGGGCCGGGGCGAAGCCGCCCTGGGCCGGCAGGCCGTTGATCGAGCGGACCGCGCCGGTCCAGTGCGCCACGCCCGCCAGCTCATAAGAGAGGTAGGCGCGCGGGAACGCGCCGGGGTCCGCCTCCATGCGAAGGCGGAAGACGCCCGGCTGCACCTCGGAGGCCTGGACCACCCGGGATCCCGCTCCGCTGCCCCAGAGCTCCACCTCGGGCAGGGCCACGCCCTGCCATTCGAGCAGCAGCGCCGCGGCGGAGACCGGCGTTTCCAGGTCCCACCGCCGCCAGCCCGGAGAGTCCGCGCGCAGATCCAGCTCGAGGATGGGCATCCACACGCCGTCCTCGCGGGCGAGCACGGACAGGCGCCCCTCGGCAGGGCCGTAGATCCCCACGGACGAGACGGTCCGCTCTCCGCCGAGACGCAGGCGGATGCGCGCCGGACCCTCGCCCTGGCTGACGAAGCCGCGCGACGTGTCGCCGTCGAAGAGCCGCCAGGGGTCGCCCCCGGAGCTTCCGGGCACCGGGAGCAGCTCGACCTGCCCGGGGACGATCCTGCGTAGGGCCGGAAGGGAGCCGCCGTCGTGCACGGCGACCGTCTGACCGAAGATGAGCCCCACGAGAGCAAGCAGGGCGAGAAGAGCGAGCGAGCCGACGACCTTTCTCTGGCGCATTCCCGGTTCCTCCGAAGCGAAGCGTTCGGTACGGCATGGGGCAAGCGGGATGCCACCGGTAGGAAAGGCTCAACTTGTTGATTGCAGGATGCTTGCGCCCGATCGCGCAAGCTGCGGAAAAAACCGTCAGGGAGTGTCAGAGGGTCAGGGGACTGTCAGACCCGTGTCCAGCCGGGATCGCAGACGGGCGACGGAGGAGAGCCACTCCGGGAAGTCGTCGGCGTTTTCCTGCCAGAGCTCCCGGAGCTCGCTGTGCTCCGCCAGCACCCGGTCCACGCTCGTTTTCGCGACGGGAGCCAGCCGGGCGAAGTCGATACCCCGCTGGGCCTGCAACCAGGAGGCCGCCTCCTCCGGAAGAGCGTCCCGGTCGCCGGACACCGCCGCGGCCACGACCTCGGCGGCGCAGAGGATGCGGGCACCGTCCGGGGCTTCGAGGTAGCCGCCGCCGGCTTCGTCCGCGGACAACGAGGAGACCAGGAAGTCGACGCTCCCGTCCTCCTGGAGCTCGACGAGCCAATCCTGGGCATCGTCGTTTTCGAAGGTGTTCACTCCCCAGGTTCCCATTTCGGATGCCCCTATCACTCTCCGGCGGGCATGATTCGGAGCTCCTTCACCGCTTCGAGCTTGCCGAGCGCCTCGGTGAGGCTCTTGGCGTTGTCGGCCCGGTTGCTCCGGATGATCGCCTGGTATTCGAAGTAGTTCGAGTCGGTATCGAGCCGGTAGCTCAATCTGCGCATGGTGAATCCGTGCTCTTTCAACAGCCGGCGCATCTCGGGCTCCGGCATCGCCGCGTGGAGTGCGAAGCGCAGGATCAGGTGCGCATAGAACTGCGCGGGGAATCGGTCTTCGACCCAGCGGAACAGCGAAAGAGTGACGAGGGTGAGCACCGTGGCGAAGATAGCGGGAAAGAAGAATCCGATCCCGACGAGGATGCCGATCGCAGCGGTGATCCACAGCGAGGCCGCCGTCGTGAGGCCGCGGACCGACGCCCCGTCCTTCATGATCGTGCCGGCGCCGAGAAAGCCGATGCCGGTCATGATCCCTTGCGCCATCCGCGTCGGGTCGAGGGCGATGCGCCCCTGGGTGATGCCGACAAACCAGCGGGGCTCGTAGACGGGGATGAGCATCAGGAGGCTCGTCGAGAGGCACACCAGGGCATGGGTGCGAAAGCCGGCGGGCCGGCCGCGATAGGTCCGCTCCAGCCCGATGAGGCCGCCGACGACAAGCGCGGCGAACAGCCGCAAGGCAATGTCGAAGTATTCAGGATCGCCGAGAAATTCTCTTACGCCCATCATCTCTCGCAGTCAGCCCAGGAACCGCGCCTTGAGCTCCGGCGTCGGCAGCCAGCAGGACTCGGTCCTGCCGAACCAGCGGTAGCGGTTGCGGGCGATCCAGCGGTAGACGGCGTCGCGCAGCGGCCGGGGGACGGCCGCGAAGATCCGCAGCAGCTTCCAGGCGCCCGGCAGGTGGCGCGCGATGCGCAGCGCCGCCGAGCTCTCCTGCCAGGCCTGGCCGTCTTCGATCAACACCACGCTGCTCAGGGCGTCCACGTCGAGCCCATGCTCCGCCATCAGGCTCCGCCCGGCGTCCGATTGCAGCGAGGCGAAGCGGAGCCGTCCCTCCGGGTCGCGCTTCAGGAGAAACTGGACCGAGCCGCTGCAGAGGTTGCAGACGCCGTCGAAGAGGACGACGGGCGGCGCCGGAGTCTCCATACCGCAGCATCATAGACCCTGACATTCTCCCGTGCGCATGCCTGCCTGAAATGTTTCCGGCCGGGCGGCCATCTTCAGATGCACAACGTTGAACGGCGACCGGCCCGGCACTGCCGCCGCGCCGAAGCCGGGAGGAAGAATCATGCGCAGCAAGATCGCATTGGTGGCGTTGATCCTGGCCGCGGTTTCGATGACGGGGTCGGCGGTCACGCGGGAGGAAGCATTCGGCGTGCGCGCGGCGCGGATCGTGGCGGCGCTGGAAGCGCAGCCCGAGCTCGTGGCTGCTGCGCGGGCCGCGGCTATCGCGGCCACGGCACCGGATCAGACCCGGGAGAAGGCGGTCTCCAAGGTCGACAAGAACAGCTTCACCCTGATCGGCAACGTCTTCTTCTATGACACCGACTTCCTGAGTGACGGCACGCCGATCACCGTCGGCGTGGCGGACGTGCGCAGGCCGGCCCAGCAGGACATCTACTTCTCATGCATCGGCAGCCTCGCCGCCACCTGCCGCGCCCTCGGCCGCCGCCAGCTCGACGGCTGGTTGCTGGCCGGCGACGGGGTCAACTCGGACGAGTACCTCCACTTCCTCATCGTGACGAAGGTGAAGAAGTAGATCGAGGCACGGGCGGCCCCTGATTTGAATTGCCGGTATGGCGAGCGGTCGGGCGGCGGGCTTTCCCTGGGACCGCTGGCGTCCCGCCGGCATCCTCAAGACATTGGGCCGAAGGCCCGGCCTTGGTGCAGGGCAGAGACAATTGCCGGCGTTCCGCCGATTCATCCGGACAAGCCGGCGGGACGCCAGCGC
>JBJMGZ010000067.1:0-4072 GCA_045807605.1 Thermoanaerobaculia bacterium
TACTCCAGCACGGCCTCGTCCCAGTCGCCGCGCTGCGCGGCGATCTCGGCCTGGCGCGCGGCCAGGTGGCTCGTGCAGGAGGCAATCGGCAACAGGACCGCCAGCAGGAGCAGCAGGATCGGCAACCTCACGGTGACTTCACGCATCTTCGACACTCTTCCTCCGATCTTCGCGGCTAGCGCCCGACGGGTAGCCGCTGCGGCGGCCAGTTGGGAAAGTCCACGAACTGGATCTCGACGGACTCGAACCCGATCTGGCCCACGATGAACTTCCCTTGAATCACCTCACCCTCTTGTACGTTGAGGATGTCCTTTCCGTCCGTGAAGACGGCGATCGGCCGGTCGGGGGGGCCGAACTTGCCCAGGTACTGGAGCGTGAACGGCGGCGGCTTCGGCTGGGTGAGCTTGGCCTGCTGCTTCGCCCGCATCTCTTCCAGCCGTCTCTGCGCCTCCAGCTGGCGCGCGATCTCCTCCGGCGAGGGGGGCGGCGGGGGCGGTGGAGGAGGCGGCGTCGGCGGGGGCAGCGGCACCCTGAAGCGCCAGGGATCGCGCCCCGGCTTGTAGTCGCGCATCGTGCCCCCGAGCTCGCCGATGCGCAGGTCCACCACCTCCTCGACTTCCGGCCGGGCCGTCGTCCGCCCGAGCCCCGCGACCCGTCCCATGGGCGCGAAGTCCGCGGAGTCGTCCCGGCCGCCGATCTCTTCTCCGCCGCCCATCCCCAGGGCGGGCCCGATCCATTGCCAGGCCGCGAACAGGACCAGGATGCCCAGGATGCCCAGCAGCAGCTTGGTGCGCCCCTCGCTCACGACGTCGACCTCCCCACGGCGCCCCCCGCGCGCTCGGCGGCGCGGCGCGCCGCGCCGATCTCTTCCGGACCCGTCTCCTGGGCGAACAGGGTCGAGATCCTGAGGCTCATCTGCAGCTCCGGCCCCTGCTCCTGGCCCGCCTCGGCGAGGGTCACCGACTCTAGGGTCAGGAACGAGCTGGTGTGCTCCATCAGGTTGATGAACTGGCGCAGCTCCGGGTAGGTGCCCTCGACGGAGAAGACGAAGGAGCGCTTGACCAGGCCGTAGTCCTCGATCGCCTCCTCGGGATAGCTGAGCGAGCGCGGGTTCAGGCCCGCCCTCCTGGCCAGGTCCTTGACCTCGGCCGTCACCTTGGTCAGCCGCTGGCTGCGCGTCGAGAACTCCTGGCCGTAGAGCTGCTTGACCGCGGCCTCCGCGGCACCGGCGCGCTGGATGCGGCGCTCCAGCTCCTTGCGCCGCAGCGACTGCGGCTGGAGCTGCTGCTGGGCCTCGCCGAGGTCGGCCTCCAGCGACTGCACCTGGCCGGCATAACCGAAGCGGTAGATGGAGAACGCCACGGCGTTGGCCAGGAAGAAGAGCAGCGCGGGCAGCCAGACCCACAGGCGCAGGCGCCAGATCTCGGAATGATCCCTCATTCTGTCTCCGAATCGTCGGCGGCGCCGGCCGCGGGAGGCGTCGCGGGGACAGGCGCGGGAGTGGCCGCCGGGGTCTCCTCCATCACTTCCGGCACCTCCTCCACCGTCACGCCCGGCGTCGGGTTGCGCGGCAGGTAGATCACGTGCAGCGTGAACTGGATGCGGCTGTTGTCCTCGGTCCGCGACTCCTGCAGGAGGTTCGGGTTGTCGAAGGCGGTGTGGGCGAAAAGGTTGTCCACGAACCGCAGGAGCTCCTCGTCGCTCTTGGCCTCGCCCGCGATGATCAGCGGCACCCGGTCGCTGGCGAGCGGCGCGGCGCGGCCGGAGGCGCGGCTGCGCGGGCCGATGCGCTCGGGGCCGCCGATCGGCGCCGGCTGGAGCTGGATCAGGCGCACGTTGTCCGGCATGGTCTCGGTCAAGCGGTCGAAGAGCAGGCTCCAGGAGAAGGTCCGCTCCGCGATCTTGCGGTTCAGGAACTCGACCTGCTCGTTCTGCTTCGCGAGGTCGAGGCCGGCGAGCCGGGCTTCCAGCTTGCCGACCGACTTCTTCTCCTTCTCCACCTGCTGCTGCATGCGGGCCAGCTCGTCGCGCTTCTCGGTCGAGCCCGACAGGTAGTTCCAGAACAGGGTCACGTTGCCCAGCAGGAGCAGCACGCCGAGCAGCCAGAGCAGCAGCGCCACCCGGGTCACCGGCCGCGTGTTGAGGAACGGCCGGCGCGAGAGGTTGAGGTCGCTCATCATCACGCGACCTCCTGCCGGACGGCGCCGAGCATGGGCGCGAGCTCGCGCCAGGGGGGCGCGACCGGGTCCTCGCTGCGCAGGCCGGGCAGGGTGCGGCCGTCGATCGGAATGATGGAGAAGGCACTGGCGGGCGTGTCCTCGCCGAACCCTTCGCGCAGCCGCTCCATCCAGTTCTGCTCCTCCTCGGGCGGCGCCAGCAGCAGCACGGGCCCGAGGGTCGAGCCGGGGAAGTGCTCGTCGAGGAAGTTGCGGGTGAGCTTCAAGTCGCGCGTCACGAAGCCGACCTGCGCAATATTCTCCGGGGTGGACATGCCGCCGGTGAACGGCTTGTAGCGGTGGAGCACGGGCTCGCCGCCGCGCGCGAAGATCAGCGTGTAGCCCTCGGGCTCGACCTGGACCACGGCGGAGAAACCATTCGACGGCGGGAGCTCGACCGCCGAGAGCAGGGCCAGGCTGGCGCTCGTGATGCGGCCGATGCGCACGTGGTGGGCGGCGAAGGCGTCTTCCAACTGCGCCAGGAGCTGCTCGATGCCGAAGCCGAGGAGCATGCGCCGGGGCTCTTCCTGGACCGGCAGCGGCTCGACCTCGGCGCCGCCGACGCGCAGCTCGTCCACCCGGAAGGGGACGAGCCGGCGCAGCTTCCAGCGCAGCACCTCGTCGCGCGCCTCGGCCTGGCGCGGGATGTCCGTGATCTCGGAGAAGGTCACCCGCAGCCAGGCGTCGGGCACGACCAGGGAGGCCTCGCGCACGCCCAGCCCCTGCACCAGGTTGCCGACGAGCGCGGTGAAGGCCGCGGGATCGCGCAGCGGGCCGCCGAGCAGGCCGGAGTGGAAGGCGTCCGGCGGCAGCGCGGCCTGGCGCCAGTTGCGCAGCCGGAAGCCGTGGCGGTCGCGCACGAACTGGCCATGGCGCAGCCGCCGCGCGTCGATCGAGAACGCGTGCGGCGGCGCCGGCACCGGGTCGTACCCGAGCGCCTTGCGCACGGCGCTAATCCACGAAGGTGACTTTGTTGATCTCACGCAGAGTCGTCACTCCCCGGAAGACCATCTCGAGCGCCGACTCGCGCAGGAAGGTCATCCCCTCTTCTTTGGCCGCGCGCTTGATCTCGGACGCGGGCCGGCGGTCCAGGATCAGCTCCCGGATGTGATCGGAAAGGTCGAGCAGCTCGGACACCGCGAGCCGCCCGAGGAACCCGGTGCCGTTGCACTCGATGCAGCCCGTCCCCTCGTAGAACGTGAAATCGGAGTACATCGCCGGATCGAGGCCGCTGTCGTCCAGGAGCTGCCGCGAGACCTGCATCGGCTGCTTGCAGTGCTGGCAGATCTTGCGCACCAGGCGCTGGGCGAGCACGCAGTTGAGCGCCGACACGAAATTGTAGAGATCCACCTTCATGTTGAGGAAGCGGCCGAGCACGTCGACCACGTTGTTGGCGTGGACCGTCGTGAACACGAGGTGGCCGGTGAGCGCCGACTGGATGGCGATCTGCGCCGTGTCCTCGTCGCGGATCTCGCCGACCATCACCTTGTCGGGGTCGTGGCGCAGGATCGAGCGCAGGCCGCGGGCGAAGGTGAGGCCTTTCTTCTCGTTGACCGGGATCTGCGTGATGCCGCGCAGCTGGTACTCGACCGGGTCCTCGATGGTGATGATCTTGTCCTCGGAGGACTGGATCTCCGACAGGCAGGCGTAGAGCGTCGTGGTCTTGCCCGAGCCGGTGGGGCCGGTCACCAGCACCATGCCGTAGGGCTCGCGGATGAACTTGCGCAGCTTGCGCATGGTGTCGTCGTCGAAGCCGAGGATGTCGAGGCGCAGGTTCTTGAACTCCTTGTTCATCGACTCCTTGTCGAGGATGCGGATGACGCAGTCCTCGCCGTGGACCGAGGGCATGATCGAGA
>JBJMGZ010000068.1:0-2765 GCA_045807605.1 Thermoanaerobaculia bacterium
GGCGGACGACGAGCTCGGCGTGCTGGTGGGCTCGTTCAACCGCATGACCGAGGAGCTGGAGAGCAACAAGCTCCAGCTCGAGCAGAACAGCCGGGAGCTCCTCAAAGCGCAACAGCTCGCGGCCTGGAACGAGGCGGCGCGGCGCATCGCGCACGAGATCAAGAACCCGCTCACCCCGATCCGCCTGTCGGCCGAGCGGCTGCTCATGAAGTCGCGGCAGGGCGATCCGGGCCTCGGCGCCGCGATCGAGCAGGGGGTCGAGGTCATCGTCCGCGAGGTCGTGAACCTGCAGGGGATGGTGGACGAGTTCTCCCGCTACGCCCGCATGCCCCGCCCGCGGCCCGCTCCGGTCGACCTGTCGCGCCTGGTCGGGGATACGCTGAACCTCTACCGCGACTTGAAGCCCGGCGTGGAGGTCGAGGGGGACGTCGAGGAGGCGGCCTCGCCCGCGATGCTCGACGCCGAGCAGATGCGGCGGGCGCTGATCAACCTCCTGGACAACGCGGTCGAGGCCACGGAGGCGCCGGGCCGGGTGACGGTGTCGGCGACACGGGACAACAGCCATCTGCGGATCAAGGTGGCCGACACGGGCCGGGGCATCCCGCCGGAGTCGCGGGAGAAGCTCTTCCTCCCCTACTACTCCACCAAGGGCCGCGGCACCGGCCTGGGCCTCGCCATCGTCCACCGGATCGTCACCGACCACCAGGGCACGATCCGGGTGGAGGACAACGTGCCCCAGGGGACGGTGTTCACGATGGAGCTGCCGGGTTGATCCCATTCCCCCTCTCCCCAGCCCTCTCCCCCGTGCCGGGGGAGAGGGAGCCCCCCCGCCCTCGTATAATCGGGGGACCTTCTGGGAGCCCAACATGATCGATCGCGTCCTCGGCAAGAGCTACCGGATCGTGGAGAAGGTCGGCGAAGGCGGCATGGGGGCCGTGTATCGCGCGGTCGACCTCATGCTGGACCGCGACGTGGCGATCAAGGCGATCCGGCCCGAGCTGGCGCGCGATCCGGAGATCGCCGAGCGCTTCCGCAGCGAGGCGCGACTGCTGGCGCGGGTGAGCCATCCCGCCATCGCCACGATCTACAGCTTCTTCCAGGAGGGCGACGACCTCTTCCTCGCCATGGAGTTCGTGCGCGGCCGGAGCCTCTCCCGGATGCTGGAGAACGAGGGCGCGCTGCCGTGGGATCAGGCCGTGCGCCTCCTGTCCTCCGCCATGGAGGGGATCGAGGTCGCGCACCGGGCCGGGATCATCCATCGCGACTTGAAGCCCGACAACCTCATGATCACCGAGGCCGGCTCGGTCAAGGTGATGGACTTCGGCATCGCCCGCGCGGCCGGGAGCGGCCACCTGACCCGCACCGGCCTGCTCGTCGGCACGCTGCGCTACATGGCGCCGGAGCAGATCCAGGGCGAGGAGGTGGATCATCGCGCCGACATCTACTCCCTCGGCGCCGTCCTCTACCAGACGATCACCGGCCGGCGGCCGTTCGAGGGTCCGAGCGACTACGCGATCATCCGCGCCCAGATCGAGGAGATGCCGCCGCCGCCGAGCACGGTGGCGGCGGGGGTCCCGGCCTGGCTCGACCGCGCCGTGCTGCGCGCTCTCGCCAAGAAGCCGGCCGACCGCTTCCAGAGCGTCGAGGAGCTGCGCCGCTTCCTCGCCACCCGCGGCGGAACCATCCCGCCGGTACTCGGTGGCGAGGCGACCCGGGTCACCGGCACCCGCCCCGAGGCGATCGCGGAGATGCCGACCGTCGTCACGCCTCCCCGCCCGGCCGCGCGGCCCTCGATCCCGACGGCAGCCTCTCAACCGGCTCCGCCCGAGGCGAGCTCCTACCGGCCGATCCCCTCCGGCGGGAAAGGCTGGATGCTGGCCGTGGGGATCGCCGCCGTGCTCGCGGTGCTGACCGGGGTCGGCGTCGCGCTCTGGAGCCGGGAGGAGCCGGAAGACAGGGTCGCAGAAAGCGTGGCGACCGCTCCCGCCCTCCCGGCCGAGAGCCTGGCGGGCGCTCCCCCACCGGCCCAGCCGGCCGTGGAGCTCCCGCCGTCCGAGACGCCGGAGGTCGTTCAGACCCCGGAGAGGAGGCCCCACCCCGAGCCCACGGCTCCCCCGCTGCCCGCGCCCATGCTGGTTGTCCAGGAGCCCGCTCCGGTGGAGACACCGGCCGCGCCCGAGCCTTCGCCGGAGGTCGTCGAGGAGGCCCCGGCCGCGCCCATCGAGGAGCTGCGCCGGCTGGGCGGCGAGCTGCAGACCGAGAGCGCGCAGCTCCTGGAGACGTACGTCAGCTTCCTGGAGAAGAAGGAGGACGGCGGGGGCGAGATCACGGACGCGGACGAGGAGCTGGAGGAGCTGATCGAGGACTTCGCAGGGACTGCCGAGAAGCTCAACAACCAGCTCGCGGGCGGCGGCTTCTTCTCCCGCCTGCGCAACCGCAGAGACACGGAAGCCCGGCCGGCGCTCGCCAAGCGGTTCAAGGCCCTGGCCGACCGCGGAGTCCAGGTGGACCGGCTCATGAACCAGGTCCAGCCCGGCCCCGAGGTCCGCCAGGCCTGGCAGGGCATCCGCACCCGCTGGCAGCGGGCGGGGACGATCATCTCGGGACTGCAGTAGGAAGAGCCCCCTCCCCTGCCCTCCCCCGCTTCGCGGGAGAGGGAGCCCCCCTCCCTCTCTCCAATGGAATCCAGTGGGTGGGCGGGGGACCCCCTCTCCCGCGCAGCGGGGGAGGGTTGGGGTGGGGGGTCCGTGACTTTCAATAACGGA
>JBJMGZ010000069.1:0-5431 GCA_045807605.1 Thermoanaerobaculia bacterium
CCCTCCGGGGCTTCTGGTGGGGGTCGCCCAACCTGGGGCTGAAGCCCCAGGCTTTATGCCTGCGCCCCTGCCGGGGCTTCTCGGGCCGGACACTTTCGAGACACCCTCTTAGGTCCGTTCTCCCGAGCATGGCGGTATGGAAAAGCCTTTCGCGTATCTCTCGATAACGAAAGGAGCAAGACCATGCATCTGAAAAAGCTGGTTGTCTACGGGATCCTCGCTACGGGAGCCGTCGTCGGGATCGGGCTCACCGCGAGCGCCCATGAAGCCGACGGCCCGCCTTCGAGCGAGCAGGTAGCGTTTGCCCAGCGGACGAGCGATCTCCTGCTCGCCACGCTGTTCGCGGCGCTGACGCAGGAATTCGACGAGACCACGACGGCCAACGTGGAGGAGGGCAAGCGGTCCATCTCGCTCGTGTTCAACGATCACAACGAGGACATGCGGCTGGTCGGCACCCTCGATCCGCTGCAGGAGAACAACCGTCCCAACGATGCGTTCGAGCGCAAGGCGCACAAGCTCGCGCTGACGGGGCAGGCGTACAGCGACGTCCAGCGCGTCAACGATCAGTGGTACTACCGGCGCTCGATCCCGCTCAGCAACTTCCGGGCGGAGTGCGCCTACTGCCACGCCAATTTCCCGGCCGGTCCTTCGCCGGACTACGTGGGCGCGCTCCTGCTCAGGGTGCCGATCCAGTAGCGATCCTGAAGCTACTGCAGCGCTGGGGCGGCTTCGGGCCGCCCTTGCTTGTAGAAATAAAGATTTAGCGCAACTTTGCTGCTGTCACGCCAGCCTTCCGGCAAGCACCTAGGTGTAGGTGATGAGCCTGCACACCCCCTTTTCGCGCGAAGCGACTCTCCCCGGACTGTTTGCCTGCCGGGTGGCGCGCTCGCCTGAGTCCGATGCGGTCGTCTTCGGCTCCGAGCGCCTCACCTATGCCGAGCTGGACCGCCGTTCCAACCGCCTGGCGCGCCATCTGATCGGTCTCGGGGTCGAGCCCGGCGCGCTGGTGGGCGTCTGCCTGGAGCGCTCGGTCGATCTGATCGTCTCCCTTCTCGCCGTGGTCAAGGCCGGCGGCGCCTACCTCCCCCTCGATCCGGCGTATCCCGCCGAGCGGCTGCGATGGATGCTCGCCGATTCGGGCACGCGGGTCGCCGTTTCCCGCGGTCCCCTGGAAGGGGACAACCTCGCCGTGGTCCGGCTGGACGTGGATGCCGAGGCCATCGCCGCCCGGTGCGCCCATCCGATCCCACAGCGGGGGAGCGCCGCGGATCTCGCCTATGTGATGTACACCTCGGGCTCGACCGGCCTGCCCAAGGGGGTGGCGATCCCGCACCGGGGCATCGTGCGGCTCGTGGTCGGCGCCGATCATCTTTCCCTGGGGCCGGACGACCGGGTCTTGCAGGCTTCGACGCCGTCGTTCGACGCGTCCACGTTCGAGATCTGGGGCGCCCTTTTGAACGGCGCCTGCCTGGTGGGGCTGCCGCGGGAGGTCACTCTCTCGCCGCGCGATCTCGCGGCCGCGCTGGAGAGGGAAGGGATCACCGCGCTCCTGCTCACGACCGCGCTGTTTCACCAGGTCGCCCGCGAGGTGCCCGGCGCCTTCCGCGGCGTGCGCGAGGCCTTCCTGGGCGGCGAGGCGGCCGATCCCCACCTGCTGCGCGAGGTGCTCGCGCACGGCGCGCCCGGCCGGCTGGTCAATCTCTATGGCCCCACCGAGTGCACGGTCGTGGCCACGGCCTACGAGGTCAAAGCCGTGGCCGAGGGGGCGACGAGCGTGCCCATCGGCCGGGCGATCGCCGGCACCGAGGCGTTCGTCGTGGACGGCGAGCTGCTCGTGGGGGGCGACGGCCTGGCGCGGGGCTACTGGAACCGGCCGGATGTCACGGCCGAGAGGTTCGCGCCGAACCCGTTCGCCGGACCCTCGGACGCGGGCTCGCGCCTCTACCGCACGGGCGACCTGGTCTCCCGCCGGCCGCCCCCCCAGGATGACGAGCTCGAGTTCCTCGGGCGCCGCGATCATCAAGTCAAGATCCGGGGCTTCCGCATCGAGCCCGGCGAGATCGAGGCCGCGCTCTCCGCCCATCCTGCCGTCCGCCAGGCCTGCGTGGCCGTGCGCCAAGATGCCGCGGGCGAGAAGCGGCTCGTGGCCTACGCGGTCGCCCCTGGAGCGGACCGCGCCGGGCTGCGGAGCTTCCTCTCCGAACGGCTGCCTCCCCACATGGTGCCTTCCGCGGTGGTCCTGCTCGATACGCTGCCGCTGACTCCGAACGGCAAGCTCGATCGCGCCGCGCTGCCCGATCCCGACCGCGAGAGCGTGGGCCTCCAGGAGCACGTGGCCCCGCGGAGCGCGATGGAGGAGCGGCTCGCCGGTCTGTTCCGCGAGCTGCTGGGCGTGGAGCGGCCGGGCGTCCACGACGATTTCTTCGCGCTCGGCGGCCATTCGCTGCTCGTCGGCCGGCTCATCTCGCGGGTGCGGACCGAGCTCGGGGTCGAGCTGCCGCTGCGCGACGTGTACGAGGCTCCCACGCTGGCGGGAATGGCGGAGCGGGTGGCGGCGGCCGGCAAGGCGGAGCGCCCGCCGATCGAGCGTGCGGAGAGAGACCGGCCGATTCCCCTCTCGTTCCCGCAGGAGCGGGTCTGGTTTTTAAACGAGCTGTCGCCGGGCGGCAACATCGCCTACAACTTCCAGGCGACGATCCGCTTCCGCGGGCCGCTCGACGCGGTGATCCTGGAAGCCGCTCTGACCGAGGTGGTGCGCCGGCACGAGATCTTCCGCACCCGCTTCCCGGCCGTGGACGGCTCGCCGGTCCAGGAGCCGCTGCCGCCGTTCCCGATCCGCCTGCCGGTCGTGGACCTGAGCGCGCTCCCGGCCGGCCCAGGCGAGGAGGAAGCCGAGGAGCTGGTCCGCCGCGAGATGAAGCAGCCGTTCGACCTGCTCCAGGTGCCTCTCGCGCGCTGGCTCCTGATCGTTCACGGGCCGGAGGACCGGACGCTCGTCCAGGTGGAGCACCACTTCGTGCACGACGGCTGGTCGTTCGCCCGGCTGCTCCTGGAGGTGCGCGAGCTGTACCAGGCGTTCGCGGCGGGGCAGCCGTCGCCGCTGCCCGAGCCGGAGCTCCAGTACGCGGACTTCGCGGCTTGGCAGCGGAGCTGGATGCAGGGCGAGGTGCTGCGCCGCCACGTCGATCACTGGGTCGGAGTGCTGGCCGGCGCTCCGGCGTATCTCGACCTGCCCGCGGACCGGCCGCGCCCGCCCGTGCAGAGCTTCCGCGGCGCGGCGCTGCGCATCCAGGTGGACCCGGAGCTGGGCCGCCGGCTGCGCGCCTTCGCCCGCGAGCGCGGCGCGACGCTCTATACCTCGATGCTGGCGGGCTTCGCCCTCCTCATGCACCGGCTGAGCGGCCAGGACGACCTGGTCGTGGGCACCGCCGCCGCGGACCGGCCGGTCGCCGAGCTGGAGCCGATGATCGGCATGATGGTGAACACGCTGCCGCTGCGCATCGGTTTCCAAGGGTCGCCGTCGTTCGCGGAGCTCGCGGCGCGGGCGCAGGCGGTGGCCCTGGACGCCTACGGCTGGCAGGATGTGCCGCTGGAGCGCGTGGTGGAGGCGCTCGCGCCGGTGCGCGATCCTTCGCGCAATCCGCTCTTCCAGGTGATGTTCAGCTTTCACGACTCGCCCGTGCCCGACCTCGACTTCTGCGGCCTGCACGGCGAGGTGACGTACCGGCACAACAGCTCGGCCAAGAACGACTTGAACATCATCGGCATCCCGCGCGCCGAGCAGCGGGTGGGACGCGAGAGGCGGCCCGAGGACGACGTCATCACGCTGATGTGGGAGTACGCCGCCGACCTGTTCGACGAAGCCGGCATGCGGCGGATGGTGGGGCAGTACGAGCGGCTCCTGTCCGCCGCCCTGGACGAGCCGGACCGGTGCGCGGGCGAGCTGCCGCTGCTGACTCCCGAGGAAGCCCGCCAGGTCCTGGTGGATTGGAACCGCACGGAAGCCCTGTGGGAAAGCGGTATTGGCGTACAAGCGTGCGTGCACGAGCGGGTAGCCCGCCGCGCGGCGGAGGCGCCGGACGCCCTGGCCGTGGCGGGGGAGGACGGCTCGCTCACCTACGCCGAGCTGGTCCGCCGGGCCAGCCTGCTGGCCTGCCGGCTGCACGGGATGGGGATCGAGCCGGAGTCCCGCGTGGGCGTCTTCGCCGAGCGCTCGCCGGAGCTGGTGACCGGTCTCCTCGCCGTGCTGAGCGCGGGCGGCGCCTATCTGCCCATCGACCCTGCCTATCCGCCGGACCGCATCGCCTTCGTGCTCGACGATGCCCGCGCGCCGGTCCTGCTGACCACGAGCAGCCAGGCGGGCCGGGTGCCGTCCTCCTACGGCGGCCGGGTGCTCCTCCTGGACGAGGAGGTCGAGGGGGAGGGCGGTCCTCTGCCGCGGGTGGACCCGGACCAGCTCGCCTACGTCATCTACACCTCGGGCTCGACCGGCCGTCCCAAGGGGGTGCAGATCGAGCACCGGAGCCTGCTCAACCTGGTGGAGTGGCACCGGAGGGAGTACGGCGTCGTCCCCTCGGACCGGGCCACTCTGGTGGCAAGCCCGGGCTTCGACGCATCGGTCTGGGAGATCTGGCCCTACCTGACCGCGGGCGCCAGCCTGCACGTCCCGCCCGAGGCCGTGCGCGCGGAGCCGGCGGCGCTGGCCGCGTGGCTCGAGCGCGAGCGGATCACGATCTCGTTCCTGCCCACGCCGCTGGCGGAGGCGGTGCTGGAGGAGGGCCTGTACCCTCTGGCTACTGCCCACCCCCGCACTGTAGAGACGCCCCGTGGGGCGTCTCCTCCGAACACAAAGGCCGTCGATCAACCGCTGGCCGGCGGTGATCTCTGGAAGGATGGCGCCGTTGCGGAGACGCCCCACGGGGCGGCTCTACAGTGGGGGGTAGAGGATGCGGGCGTGGCGCTCCGGTACCTCCTCACCGGCGGCGACGCGCTCCATCGCGGCGCGGACGAGTCCGCCCCTTTCGAGCTGGTGAACCACTATGGCCCTACCGAGAACACGGTCGTGGCGACCTCCACGCCGGTGGCGCGGGGCGCCCGGCGCCCTCCGATCGGCCGGCCGATCTCGAACGTGCGGGTCTACGTGCTCGATCCGCGGTTGCAGCCGCAGCCGGCCGGCGTGCCTGGCGAGCTGTTCGTGGGCGGCGGCAGCCTGGCGCGCGGCTATCTCGACCGGCCGGAGCTGACGGCGGAGCGGTTCGTGCCCGATCCGTTTGCCGAGGAACCGGGCGGCCGGCTGTACCGGACGGGCGACCGGGCGCGCCACCTCCCGGACGGGTCGATCGACTTCCTGGGCCGGGTGGACTTCCAGGTCAAGGTGCGCGGCTTCCGCATCGAGCTGGGCGAGATCGAGGCCGCGCTGCTGGAGCATCCG
>JBJMGZ010000070.1:0-3796 GCA_045807605.1 Thermoanaerobaculia bacterium
CTCGCCGGATGTGGGGGAGGGGATTCAGGGAGACCTGTCCCCCCTCGTAGGCGGTCTTATCCCCCAGCTTGTAGGCGGCCCAGGCGTGGCCCGCCTCGTGGAGCGTGGTCGAGAAGAGGAAGACCACGAACCAGGTCAGGCCGAGGATGACGAGATCGGCGTTCACGCCCGGCTGAGGTACTTGTTCTCGCGCGTGTCGATGATGATCTTGGTGCCCGGCTCGATGAACGGGGGCACGTTGACCACGAGGCCGGTCTCCATCTTGGCGGGCTTGTAGGAGGCGCTCGCCGTGGCTCCTTTCATGCTCGGCTCGGTGTCCACCACCTCCAGGACCACCGTGTTCGGCAGCTCGATGCCCACCGGCTTCTCGTCGTAGAAGTCGACCTGGATGACGATGTTCGGCAGCAGGTAGAGCAGCGTGTCGCCGAGGGTCTCGTTCTCCAGGGTGACCTGGTCGTAGGTCTCCTGGTTCATGAAGTGGTGGCCCGACGGGTCGGAGTAGAGGTACTCCATCGGGAGGGTCTCGAGGATCGCCCGCTCGACCCGTTCGGTCGAGCTGAAGCGATGGTCGAAGCTGTTGCCGGACTTGAGGCTGCGCATCCGGGCCTGCACGAAGCCGCGCAGGTTGCCCGGCGTGACGTGCTTGACCTCCATGAGACGGCACACGTCCCCCTCGAAGAGGATGCACATGCCGGCTCGCATGTGGCTGGCTTGAATCAAGGTTCCATCTCCATTCGTTTCGGTTGTCGGGGAGCTCTCATTCGTGCTCCTCCTCGTGGTGCTTCTTGGCCTGGGCGATGATCTTCTCCTGCACCGGCCGCGGCACTTCCTCGTAGTGCGAGAACTCCATGTGGAACGTCGATCTTCCCTGGGTCATGGCGCGCAGCACGCGGGCGTATTCGAGCATCTCGGACATCGGCACCGTGGCCTTGATGACCTGGGAGCCGTTGACCGTGTCCATGCCCTGCGGCCGGCCGCGGCGGTGGGAGAGGTCGCCCATGATGTCGCCCGTGAACTCCTCGCTGGTGTTGATCTCCACCTTCATGATCGGCTCGAGGATGGTCGGCGAGGCCTTGGCCATGGCGTCCTTGAAGGCCAGCGAGCCGGCGATCTTGAACGCCATTTCCGAGGAGTCGACGTCGTGGAACTGGCCGTCGAGCAGGCGCACCTTGAAGTCGACCACGGGATAGCCGGCGAGGTAGCCGCGCCGGCGGGCGTCCTGGATGCCCTTTTCCACGGCCGGCCGGTAGTTGTTCGGGATGGCGCCGCCGAAGATCTCGTCCGCGAAGGTGAATTCCTCGCCGCGGGGCAGCGGCTCGATCTTGATCTTGCAGTCGGCGAACTGGCCGCGCCCGCCGGTCTGCTTCTTGTGCCGGCCATGGCCGTCCGCGGTCTTCAGGATGGTCTCGCGGTAGGGCACCTTGGGCGGGTGGAGGATCACCTCCACGTGGTAGCGCCGCTTGAGCTTGGCGACCGAGATCTCGATGTGCTCCTGGCCGGTGCCGGAGACCAGGTGCTCGTGGGTGTCCGGGTCGCGGCCGACATGCAGGTCCAGATCCTCGTCCATGAGGCGGGCCAGGGCCTCGCCGATCTTCTCCTCGTCGCCCTTGGACTTGGGCTCGACCGCGAAGGCCATGGCGGGCTCGGGCACCTGGATCCAGTCCACCTTGACCGGCCGGTCCCTGCCGCAGAGCGTGTCGCCCGTGACCGTCTGCTTGAGCTTGGCCACGCCGCCGATGTCGCCGGCGATGAGCTTGGGGACGTGGGCGCTCTGCTTGCCCTGGAGGGCCATCAGGTGCCCCATCTTCTCCATCTCCTCGGCGCGGCTGTTGTACTCGGCGGTGTCCGTGGGCAGGGTGCCGGAGACCACGCGCAGCAGGGAGATCTTGCCGGTGAACGGATCGGAGAGGGTCTTGAAGACCAGGATCGCCAGTGGACCGTTCGGATCGGCGGTGAGCTCGACGGCCTCGCCGCCCAGGGTGTGGGCGGGAAAGGGCGTGCGGTCCACGGGCGAGGGGAGGATCTCGAGGAAGCTGTCGAGCAGGGCCGAGCTGCCGATGCCGTGGCTGCCGGAGGAGACGGTGAGCGGGAAGATCTGGCGGCGGGCCACGGCGCGGCGCAGGCCGGCCTCCAGGTCCTCCTGCGACAGCGTGCCGGTCTCGAAGAAGCCTTCCATGAGCTTGTCGTCGGTCTCGGCCACGGTCTCGACGAGCTGGCCGCGGAGGGACTCCACCTGCTCGGCGAGGTCGGCGGGGATCGGCGCGGGCTCGGCCTTGCCGTTGCCGTCCTTGGCGAACTTCCAGGCCTTCTGCCTGACCAGGTCGACGACCCCTTCGAAGCCCTGCTCGCGGCCGATCGGGACCTGGACCGGCAGCACCAGGCGGCCGAACGACTTGTGCAGGCCGTCGAGGGCGCGCTGGAAGTCGGCGCGCTCGCGGTCCATCTTGGCCAGGTGGACCATGACCGGGAGGCCGATCTCCTCGGCGTACTTCCAGACCCGCTCGGTGTTGACCTGCACCCCGGCGACCGAGTTGATGCAGAGCAGGACCGAGTCGGCGGCGCGCATGCCCTGCCGGGCCTCGGTGAAGAAGATGCCGTAGCCGGGGCAGTCGATCAGGTTGACCTTGTGGTTGCGCCAGGGGACGAAGCAGGGGGCGAGGCCGATCGAGATGCCGCGCTCGGCCTCCTCGGGATCGAAGTCGGTGAACGTGTTGCCGTCCTCCACCCGGTTCATGCGGGTGGTGACGCCTCCCGCGTAGAGGAGGGCGCTCACCAGCGTGGTCTTGCCGGTGTCGTTATGTCCAGCAACGGCGACGTTGCGAATCTTGTCCGGGCTGTCCACCTGCATTGCCTGCATCGATCGAGCCTCCTTCGACGGGAAAGAGAGGTCCAGGGAGGCGTAAATATACCATCCCGGGGAAGGGCTGGCGACAGGTCCGGCCACGGGCGGCTAAATCGCGGAACGTCCAGGATTTACCCATCCCGGGGTTTGACCTGCGGGGGGCCTGCGGCCTAGAATTCGGCGGACTCTGAAAGCGCCATGCTACCCGCGACCCCTACCAAGCTCGGCCGGTACGAGATCGTCGACGAGATCGGCAAGGGTGCCATGGGCGTGGTCTACCTCGCCCGCGACCCGCTGATCGGCCGCCTCGTGGCCCTGAAGACCTTCCGCATCGGCTACTCGGTGCGCGACCAGGAGCTGGAGCAGTTCCGCATCCGCTTCATGCGCGAGGCGCAGAGCGCCGGCATCCTGAGCCATCCGAACATCGTCACCATCCACGACGTGGTGGAGCAGACCGAGGAGGGGCTGGCCTTCATCGCCATGGAGTACGTGCGCGGGACCACCTTGAAGGCGCTGCTCCAGAGCGACCAGCCGATGTCGCTCCAGTTCATCGTCGACATCGTGGCGCAGGTGGCCGAGGCCCTGGATTACGCCCACGCCCACCGGGTGATCCACCGCGACGTCAAGCCGGCGAACATCCTGCTCACGGCCGACAACCGGGTGAAGATCACCGACTTCGGGATCGCCCGGCTCGACACCTCGAACCTGACGCAGGAGGGGCAGCTCCTCGGCACGCCGAACTACATGGCGCCGGAGCAGATCCAGGGCAGGGAGATCGACCACCGCGCCGACCTCTTCGCCCTCGGGGTGGTGCTCTACGAGATGCTGACCCGGCACAAGCCGTTCCAGGGCGAGAACCTGACGGTGGTGAGCCACCGCATCGTCTACGACCATTTCACGCCGCCCAAGGAGTACGCGAAGGACCTGCCGCCCGGGGTGGAGCAGGTGCTCGAC
>JBJMGZ010000071.1:0-5796 GCA_045807605.1 Thermoanaerobaculia bacterium
TCTCCCCATCCCTCTCCCCCGTTCCGGGAGAGAGGGGGCATCCCCGCCCTGCTCCACCGAGAAGAGCGAGTCCCGGCCGCTCGCCAGGGCCTCGCGCATCTGCACCGGGCAGTCCTCGAGGATGCGGCCGAAGGGCTGGCCTTCCAGGCGCCGGCCGGTCACGAAGAGCTCGCGCGCCGCCCGGTTCGCGAAGAAGATCCGGTCCCGTTGGGTCAGGACGATCGCCATGGGCGTCGCCTCCAGCACGGTCTCCAGGAGCAGCTCCTTCTGGAGCAGGTTCCCCCGCTCGTCCCGCAGCACGTCGCCCACCGAGTTGTAGAGATCGACCAGCTCCCCCAGCTCGTCGCGGCGGTCCACGGCCAGGCTGAGGCTGAAGTCATGGTCCTTGTAGCCGCGCACGCCGTCCCGCAGCGCGTCGAGCGTGCGGGTCGCCGGGGTCAGGACGCGGCCGAGGAGCCAGAGACCGGCCGTGATGCCCGCGGCCAGGGTGGCGGCGGCGACGATCGCGGGAGAGGAGGACCAGTAGGCTGCGGCGGCAGCGGCAGCGGCCACGGCCGCCAGGGCCGCGAAGAAGGCGAGGCGGACCCGCGTGGCGAAGCGGAGGGGTTTCACCCCTTCACCCGTCGCTCCACCGCCAGTCCGTACTTCTCCATCTTGCGGTAGAGGGCCTGGCGGCTGAGGCCCAGGGATTCGGCGGCCTTGGCGACCACGCCTCCCGCCTCTTCCAGGGCGCGCTCCAGCTTGATGCGCTCGGCCAGGGTGGCGTCGTCGAGAAGGAGATCGTCGGGCGCCGGGCGGTCCGCGACCGCCACCGGGAAGCCGTGGGTGCCCAGGCCGAGATCGTCCTCCCGGATCGTGTCGCCGGGAGTGACGAGCACGGCCCGGCGGAGTGCGTTTTCAAGCTCGCGGACGTTGCCCGGCCAGGCGTAGCGGAGCAGCCGCTCGCGCGCTCCGGGCGTGAGCCTCCAGAGCGCTCCGGAAGGCGACGGAGAAAGGTCGCGGAGGAACTTCTCGGCCAGGGGGAGCACGTCCTCGGGACGCTCCGCGAGCGGCGGCACCGTCAGCTCCACGACGTTCAGCCGGTAGAAGAGGTCTTCCCGGAAGCGGCCGGCGGCGATCTCCTGGCGCAGGTCGGCGTTGGTCGCGCAGACGAGCCGCACGTCCACCCGGCGGGTCTCGCTGCTCCCCAGGCGCTCGAACTGGCCGCTCTGGAGCACCCGCAGGAGCTTGCGCTGCCCCGAAAGGGAAAGGTTGCCGATCTCGTCGAGGAAGAGCGTGCCGCCGTCCGCCGACTCGAAGCGGCCGACCCGGCGGCGGTGGGCTCCCGTGAAGGCCCCGGCCTCGGCTCCGAAGAGCTCGCTTTCGAGCAGCTCGTCCGGAATCGCACCGGCGTTGACCCGCACGAAGGGCTTCTCCTTGCGCCGCGAGTTGGCCTGGACGATCTCGGCCAGCTTCTCCTTGCCCGCGCCGCTCGGCCCGGTGATGAGGACCGGCACGTCGGCCCGCGCCACCTGGAGGGCCAGGATCGCGACCGCGTGCATCCGCTCGCTCGCCCAGACCGCGCCGCAGAGGTCGTGGTGCTCGGCGAGCTCCTCCCAGGTGCGGCGGGCGCGCCCCCGGAGCCGGGCGTTCTCCAGTTGCAGCTCCCGCATGCGCAGGAGGTTGCGGACGGTGACCAGGAGCTTCTCGTCGTCCCAGGGCTTGGCCAGGTAGTCGCTCGCGCCCTCCTTGACGAGCTGCACCGCGGTTTCGAGCGAGGTCCAGGCGGTCATCAGGAGCACGGGCAGGCCGGGATCGAGCTTCTTGATCTCGCGGAAGAGCGCGACCCCCTCCTCCCCCGAGGTCGCCTCCGGGCTGAAGTTCATGTCCTGGATGACGACGCCGATGTCGGAAGGATCGGCCTCGATCGCCTTGAGCGCCTGCAGCGGGCCGCGGGCGATCAGGCAGGCGAACCCCCGGATCTCGAACAGCACCTGGAGCGCTGTCGAGACCGAGGGTTGATCTTCGACGATGAGGAGGGTCGGCATGGGCGGAGACTATTATGGCCTGTAGGGGAGGGGTTTACCCCCTCCCGGGCGGGGGCAAGCCCCGCCCCTACACGTTCCGGGTGGCAATCGCCGGCGCGATCCGCGCGGCTTTCAGCGCCGGCCCCAGCGCCGCGGCCAGGCCGGTCGCCCAGAGAAGCCCCACCCCCGCCGCCAGCATCCAGGCGTCGAGCTTCGCCCCTTCGACCAGGTTGATCAACCCGAAGTTCAGGGCGTAGGCGAGCACCAGGCCCAGGGCGGCGCCGATCGAGGTAATCATCCAGTTCTCCAGCAGGAAGTGGCGCAGGATGTCGCCCCGGGAGGCCCCGAGCGCCCGGCGGGTGCCGATCTGCCGCTGCCGTTCCGCCACCGAGAACGAGGTGATGCCCACGATCCCCAGCGCCGTCACGAACACCAGGAGCAGCATGACCGCGTTGAGCGCGAACACCACCGCCCGGTCGCGGGAGTCGTACTGCTGCCGGATGTCGGGGATCGCCTGGACCTCCACGTTGCGGCCGTTGTTGGCGGCGAGCAGCCCCTTCTCGATCTCGGGGATCAACCTCTCGGCCTGACCTGGCTGGCTGCGCACCAGGAAGGAGGTGCCGTTGAAGCTGCCGGTGCGGCTCGGATAGATGACCGCGTAGTCGCCGATCGGCCAGCCGTAGGGGTTGTAGAAGGGGCCGAAGATCCCCACCACCCGGAAGGCGGGCTTGCCGTCGGAGTCGTCGAAGACCTGGCCCAGCGCTCCCCCTTCGGGATAGACGAGGTCCGCGAGCTTCTGGCTGATGACCACGGGGGAGACGGTGCCGGGGGGCAGGTCGTCGGCGCTGTAGGTCTCGTACTCCTCCTGCGTGAAGTTCCTCCCCTCCACCAGGCGGACGCCCAGGGTGTCGAAGAACTTGAGGTCGCCCGAGTAGGTCTGCGTGCGATAGCGGCCATCGCCGCGGCGCACCTCGGTCGAGCTGCCGCCCCCCTGCCAGGGCAGGAAGTACGTATTGGTCGCGGCGCGCACGCCGGGCATGGCACGCAGGGTGCGGGCGTCGGCCTCGACCGCGTCCTGCAGGTACTTGTCCTCGCGGAACGCCTCGGCGAAGGGCCGGCTGCGGACGTAGAGGAGGTTCGCGTCGTCGAAGCCGGACTCCTTGGCCAGCTCGGCCTTGGACGCGCGGATCAGGCTGACGCAATTGGCGACGATGGCGAGCGTCAGGGCCACCTCCGCCACGATCAGGAAAAAGCGCGACCGGTTGCGGGTCATGGCGCGGAAGATCGGTCCGAAGGGCATGGCTCTCTCCTACTGGTTCCGCGTTACTGATTGCGAAGATGGTTGGCCGGCGGGATCGAGCAGATCCGCCAGGCGGGATAGATGCCGGCGATGGCGCCGGCAACGAGCGACAGCAGGACCGCGGCCAGGATCATGGTCGGGTCGAGCCGGAAGAAGCTCTCGGTCTCGGCCCGGCCCTGGAGCGCCCGGCTGAACAGGTTGTTGAAGAAGGCCAGCACACCCAGCGAGAGCAGCAGCCCGATGGCGCCGCCGATCAATCCCACGACCTCGCACTCGATCAGGTGTTGCAGGAAGATCGACCGGCGGCTCGCGCCCAGCGCCCGGCGGATGCCCACGTGCGGAGCGCGCGCCAGGAACTTGCCCAGGAACAGCCCCACCAGGTTGAGCGCCGAGACGATCAGGAACAGCACCGAGATCGCAGCCAGGGCCTTGGTCTGCGGAGGCACCACCTCCCACTTGCGCAGGAGCTCGGGCAGCGGCGTGACGAGGTTGTGGATCGGGCGCTCGAAGCGGCTGATCTTGCGCTGGTCCAGGGTGTAGGCGTCGAGGTAGCTCTGGTACGCCTGGCGGCTCTTCCCGTCGGGCAGCTCCACCCACATCTGGATGAAGTTGGCCTCGCCGATGCGCAGGCTTTCCACGAACCCGGGGTTGCCCTCCAAGGCCTTCCAGTTGTCGCGGTTGCCCACCGAGCGGATCTCCATGGGCTCGATCCAGTTGAACGGCAGGTAGACCGACTCGGGCTGGCTGAACGGGTTGCCGTTGATGTCGTACATCTTGACCCGGGGGCGCCAGGGCCCGATCACGCCCACGATGCGGAAGTCGCGGCGGTCGATCCTGAGCGTCCTGCCGACGCTGTTGGCGCCGCCGAAAAGCCTTTCGTTCAGGGCCGAGTTGATCACCACCACGGGCTCGGCCCCGGCTGCGGAACCGTCCGCGGCCCTGCTCCAGCCCGAGCCGTATTTGAACGGCACCTCGAACATCGGGAAGAAGTCCGAGAAGACCATCCGCACCTGCTCCTGGGAGGGCCGGGCGCGCTGGTCCTCGGGGAAGATGTACAGGGCCGCGAGGAAGTTGGCGGTCTGGCGGGCGGGGATCTTGCTGCGCAGGATCTCCCGCACGTCGCGATAGGTGAGCTGCGGCGGGAGCCCGCCGAAATTCGGATGGGGCGGCGCCTTCGGGTCCCAGTTGTCCATCTGCACGTAGTGGAGAGCGGCGCTCTTGTTCGGGAGCGGGTCCTCGGAAAATACGTGATAGACCGTGATGAAAGCCGTCGAGATGGCCACGCCGAGCGCGATGCCGCCGACGATCAGCACCGACAGGATCGGATTGCGGCGCAGGCTCTTCCAGGCCAGGCGGAGGTTGTAGGCGAGCATGGGCGTCTCTCCTCAGTGGGCCCGGGCCGCGGCCTCGGAAGCTTGCCGGTTGAGGGGGAAGGGCGCGATGCGCTCGAGGTCGACCATGCGGCCGTCCGCGATGTGGAGCTGCCGGTGGGCGCGCGCCGCGTGCTCGGGGTTGTGGGTCACCACGATCAGCGTGGTGCCGCGGCCGTTGATCTCTTCCAGGATGTCCATGATCTCCCGCGCCATGGTCGAGTCGAGGTTGCCGGTCGGCTCGTCGGCCAGGATCAGCTTGGGATCGCCGGCCAGCACGCGGGCGATCGCGACGCGCTGCTGCTGGCCGCCCGAGAGCTGCGACGGCAGGTGGTGGAGGCGCGACGACAGCCCGACCTGGGTCGCGGCGCGCTCGATGCGCTCCCTGCGGTCCTTGCCGGAAAGCTTTCTATAACGCAGCGGCACGTCGATGTTGTCGAACACGTCGAGGTCCGGAATCAGGTTGAAGCTCTGGAAGATGAAGCCGATCTTTTCGTTGCGGATGCGCGACATCTGCAAGTCCGTGAGGCGGCTCACGTCGAGGCCGTCGAGGAGATACCGGCCCTGGTCGAAGCTGTCGAGCAGGCCGGCGACGTTCAAGAACGTCGTCTTGCCCGAGCCCGACGGGCCGGTGATGGTCACGAACTCCCCCTCTTCCACTTCCAGGGAGAAGTCGCGCAGCGCCCGGGTCTCCACGAGGCCGGTGCGGTAGATCCTGGTCACGTTTTCCATCTTGAGCACGGTGGTTATCTCCCTTTTTTTGGCCTATTGGCGGACCAGGACGGTCTGGGCGCCCTGGAACTGTTGCGTGTCGGTCAAAAGGATCTGATCGCCTTCGGCGAGTCCTTCGAGGATCTCCACCTCGCCGACGCTCATGGCGCCGGTGCGGATGTCGCGCAGGGTGGCGAGACCGTCTTCGAGCACGTACACCTTGCGCCCGCCGCCGCTCTCCAGGAACGGTCCGCGGGGCACCTTGAGCACGTCCGCGCGGCGGTCGAGCACGAGCCGCACCGAGACGCGCTGGTTCTGGCGCAGCCCCTCGGGCATCCCATTTGTGAAAGCCACGGTCCCCTGGACCTGGATCTCGCGCACCTCCGGCGAGACCGCCGTCAGCTTCGCC
>JBJMGZ010000072.1:0-5821 GCA_045807605.1 Thermoanaerobaculia bacterium
TTCAAAGGAGGACTTTCTATGGTGCGTGTCTGTACTGTCTCCCGGTCGCATCGCGTCTGGGCGTGCGTCCTTGCCTTCCTGGCCCTGTTCGTGGGGCTGGCGCCCTTCGCCTCGGCGCAGACCGACGTGACCACCAGCCGCATCTCCGGCACGGTGGAGGACAATGACGGCGCGGCGCTCCCGGGCGTGACCGTCGTTGCCACCAACACCGAGACCGGGCTCCAGGTGACGTCCGTCACGGACGAGCGCGGCTTCTACCGGCTGCTCAACCTGCCGACCGGCACCTACAAACTCGAGGCGACTCTCGACGGCTTCGCCACCACCACGGCGGAGAACGTCCGCCTCCTGCTCGGCTCGACGCCGACGGTGAACTTCACCCTGCAGAGCGCGTCGGTCTCCGAGACCATCACGGTCACCAGCGAGGTCCCGGTGATCGAGGTCACCAACACGGCGAACGGCACCACGATGCAGCAGGAGCAGATCGAGGCGCTGCCGACCTCCGGCCGCGACTTCAAGAACCTCGTGCTGCTGACCCCCCAGACCCGCGTCGACTCCGAGCGCGGCAACCTCTCGATCTCGGGCCAGCGCGGCATCAACACCAACGTCACCATCGACGGCGTGGATTACAACAACGCCTTCTTCGGGGGCACGGTGGGCGCCGCCGAGGGCCGCGCCCCGCTCTCCATCTCCCAGGAGTCCATCAAGGAGTTCACCGTCATCACGAACGGCGCCTCGGTCGAGTTCGGCCGCTCGGGCGGCGGCTTCGTGAACGTCATCACGAAGAACGGCACCAACAACCTGCACGGCTCGGTCTTCTACTACAACCAGCCCCAGGACCTGATCTCCGACTTCGCCAATGGCGCGAAGCCGGCGGACCAGGAGAAGGAGCAGTACGGCGGCTCCCTGGGCGGCGCGATCGTCAAGGACAAGCTGTTCTACTTCGTCTCCTATGACAATCAGGACCAGAGCCTGACGGTGCCGATCGCCGCCGCGGTGCTCGACGCCGACATCTTCGCCAAGTACCCCGTCCTCGCCTCGCCGGGGCAGTACGTGCAGACCCGGGACGGCGACGTGACGTTCGGCCGTCTCGACTACCAGGCCAACGACACGCAGCGCTTCATGATCCGCGGCAACTTCACCGAGTACGAGGGCATCAACGGCACCTCGGACGCGCAGACCCGCACCGAGAGCTACAACGGCATCGAGGGTCTCAGCACCGACTCCTACGTCGCCTCCTGGAACGGCCAGTTCGGACCGAGCTTCCTCAACGACCTCAACCTGAACTACGTCAAGGAGGACACGCCGCGGCAGGACAAGGGGCTCGGCCTCCCCGAGATCCAGCTCGGCGCCTTCCGCTACGGCGAGGTCGCCTTCCTGCCCATCAACCCGACGACCACCGAGCGCAAGGCGTTCGGCGACACCGTGACCTACCTCGCCGGCGATCACGTCCTCAAGGGCGGCGCCGAGTACAACGACACCTCGATCGACCAGGTCTTCCGCGGCAACTGGCGCGGCGTGTTCCTGTTCAGCAACAAGGCCGACCTCCTGGCCGGCAAGTGGAACCAGTACCGGCAGTTCGGTGGTCTGGGCGGCCTGACCTCCGCCGAGGCCGGCCGCGCCAGCTTCGGCCAGAAGGAGCAGGCCCTGTTCCTTCAGGACCAGTGGTTCCTGCGTTCCAACATCACCCTGCAGGCCGGCCTGCGCTTCGAGTCGCTGGACAACCCGGACGAGCCGATCCTGAACCCGGACGACCGCAACGCCAACGGCTCCTTCAACCTGACCGGCTCGGTCCCGGACATGGACCTCACCGACCAGATCTCGCCCCGCCTCGGCCTCTCCTGGGCGCCGGACGAGAAGACCGCGGTCCGCTTCTCCGTCGGCCGCTTCTGGAGCCGCACCCCGGCCATCCTCCTCGCCCAGCTCTACACCTCGAACGGCCTGCGCGGCACGCAGTACATCATCACGGCGCCCCGCGACGCCGCCGGCAATGTGCTCGCTCCGACGGATCCTCTCGCGGGCTCGGTGGGCTGGGGGACCAACTGGAACCCCCAGGGCGTGGAGCGGATCGACTTCACGAAGGTCCCGGTCGTGCCCCAGCCGGGCGTGTTCACGATCGACCCGAACTTCGAGAACCCCTACACCGACCGCGTGACCCTGGGCGCCGAGCGCGAGATCTTCGCCAAGACCGCGCTGGGGCTCGACTTCACCTACGCCGAGGGCAAGCAGCTCCAGCGGCTGACCGACATCAACCGCGTGTACGACGGGACCACGGCCGCCAACGGGCTGCCGCGCTACAGCTCCACCCGGCCCGACAAGTTCTACGGCCGTATCACTCACAGCCTTTCCGACTCCGAGTCCAAGTACACCGCTGTCACCGCGACCCTGCGCCGCCGGTACGCCGACAACTTCAGCCTCTACGGCTCGGTGACCTGGTCGCGCGACAAGGACAACGACTCCAACGAGCGCAACTTCGCCGGCATCCAGGCGGAGGACTACAACGACCTCGACCTCAACTGGGGCTACTCCAACCGCGACCAGGAGTGGCGCGGCGTGGTCAACGGCCTTTGGAACACCCCCTGGTGGGGCATCGGCGTCTCCGGAGCCTTCCGCTACACCACCGGCTCGCCCTACAACGCCACGACCGGCGTCGATCTCAACAACGACGGCGAGGGCACGACCGACCGTCCGACGGTCAACGGCGTGCACTTCGATCGCAACAGCTTCCGCCAGCCCGACTTCTACAGCCTCGACCTGCGGCTCGCGAAGGACTTCGACATCGGCCCCGGCGACATCTCGCTGTTCGCCGAGTGCTTCAACTGCTCGAACGCGGACAACCGCTTCGTGACCGACACCCGCTGGGGCACGGGCCAGACCCCGACCGCCACCTTCGGCAAGGAAGTGGGCGTCGGCGTGCCGCGCACCTTCCAGCTCGCGCTGCGCTACGACTTCTGATCCGGAGCTGCAGCCAGGTAGTGGAAAGGGGGGCGGAAGCGCCCCCCTTTTTCTTTTTCAGGGCCGCGCAACCTTCACGAACGTGAAGATCGGGACCCCGGGGGCTTGGCCTGGATGGGTGTCTGGGCGCTGCCGGTGAGATCCCGGACCCGGTAGTGCCCGGCCGCGCAGGCCACTGAGAATCCCTTGCAGCTGACTCTGGGAGAGCATCGAGACCACGGGCCTGGCCAGGTCGGCGTCATGGGGAAGGAAGAAGTATTCGCGATCCAACACGGAAGGAAGCGCGAGCCGTCTTGCCGGCCCCCAGATTGTGCGGCTGGCCGAGAAGGAGTAGGATCGTGAGGACGATACGGAAGGCATCCATGACCAGAAACATCATTTCTCCGGCAGACCTCAGGGACAAGGCGCGCGAGATCGTGGAGCGTGTCCGCCATGGGGAGATGGCCGTGGTCGAGAGCTCCGGTGAGGAGCAGGTCGTGCTGCTCGACGCTGCCGATTTCCGGCTGCTTCAGGCGCTCGCTGCTTGCGCGACCGAGCCTTCCGGGCCAAACGAAGAAATCTCCCGCGATGCCTCGGTGCTGCGGAGATACCTGAACACCGACATCAACCTCGGCAAGGCTGCGGAGGAGCTCGGTCTCGCCCGCCTCGAGCTGCAGGACCGTTTTTTCCGGTTGGGCGTGCCTTTGCGCCTTGGACCCTCCTCGATGGAGGAGGCTCGCCGCGAGATCACTGCCCTCGAGAAGCACTCCTGACCCGACCTGCCTCGAATGAGGGCGGCTCTCGGCCCGATCACGGAATCTGCTCATCCTGACGGATGATCTCGACGCCCGCCGATCAGCGGAATCCTTTGGGCTGCAGCTCTCAGGAACTCTCGGCTGCCTTCGCGACCTGGTCAGGCGCTCCATCCTCGATGTTGCAGCCGCCGACCTCTTCCTGGTGCAGATGCGGGAACGGGGATACCGCAGCCCGGTCCGCTCCCTGAAAGAGCTCTTCTAGTACGTCGTCAACCTAGAATTGGTAGGTCGTTTTCCCTGGGACCGCTGGCGTCCCGCCGGCATGTCCGGAGGAATTGGCGGAACGCCGACAATTACCGCCGCCCTCGCAAGAAGTCCGGTCCTTCGGCCCAATGTCATGAGGAGGCCGGCGGGACGCCAGCGGTCCCAGGGAAAGCGCGCCGCACTCAGGGTATTGGCGATCCGGCAATTCAGACGTGACGGAGCACTAGAGCGGCTCGTCAAGAATCTTGAACACCTCGTCCCGGCTCGCGAGGGGGCTCCCTTCCGCCTCCTCCATGGCTTGGACGAGGGCAACGTCTTCGAGAGCCTCCCGTACACGGTCCATCAGCTCATCCAGGGACTTCGCCTGGGTACGACAGCCACGCAGGCTCGGGACCGTTGCCACGTAGTAACCTTTCCTGTCGCGCTCGATCGTCAGCTCGAAGTCTGTCGATTTCATGGCTGAATGATATCTTGTTCTCCTCGGAGGAGACCGCCGCGTGAACAACGCCGAGATCGCCCAGGTGCTCGAGGAGGTCGCCGACGTCCTCGAGATCCAGAACGAGAACACGTTCCGCGTCCGCGCCTACCGCAACGCCGCGCGGACCATTGAGGTCCAGACCGCGCCGCTGTCCCGGCTGGTCGAGGAGAACAGGCCGCTCACCGACCTGCCGGGCATCGGCAAGGAGATGGCCAATCACATCAAGGAGATGGTCGAGACCGGCACGCTCGGCTTCCGCGACCGTCTGCTCGCCGAGATCCCCCGCTCGCTCATCGACCTCGTGCGCCTGCCCGGCGTCGGCCCCAAGAAGGCCCGGAAGCTCTGGGACGAGCTGAAGATCTGCTCGGTCGACGAGCTGGAGGAAGCGGCCAAGGCGGGCCGCATCGCGGGCGTCGCCGGCTTCGGGGCCAAGACCCAGGAGAAGATCCTCGCCGGCATCCAGGAGCACCGCCAGCACACCAGCCGCATGCTCCTCATCGAGGCCGAGCGCTTCGTGGAGCCGCTCGTCGGCTATCTTCGCGCCATTCCTGAGGTCGAGCGCCTGGAGGTCGCCGGCAGCTACCGCCGCCGCCGGGAGACCGTGGGCGATATCGACCTCCTCGCCATCGCCACCGTCCCCGGCCCGGTCATGGAGGCCTTCCTCCACTACCCCCAGGTCGCCAGCGTCCTCGCGGCCGGCGACACCAAGTCCTCGGTCAACCTCGGCTCGGGTCTGCAGGTGGACCTCCGCGTCGTGCCGCCGGACTGCTACGGCGCGGCCCTGGTCTACTTCACCGGCTCCAAGGAGCACAACGTCAAGCTGCGCCGCCGCGCGGTCGAGCAGGGCCTGCGCATCTCCGAGTACGGAGTCTTCCGGGTCCATCTCCGGGAGGAAGACCCCATGAGGGAGGAGCTCGTCGCCGGCCAGGAAGAGGCCGACGTCTATGCGTCCGTGGGGCTCCCGTGGATCCCGCCGGAGATGCGGGAGGACCGCGGCGAGATCGAGGCGGCGGCCCGCGGCCCCCTCCCGCGCCTCATCGAAGTGGGCGACATGCGGGCCGATCTCCACATGCACTCCATCTGGTCGGACGGCCGCCAGACGATCGAGGAGATGGTGGAGGCCTGCGCGGCCCGCGGCTACGAGTACATGGTCATCTCGGACCACAGCAAGGTGCTCGCGATGACCAACGGCCTCGACGCCTATCGCCTCAAGGAGCAGTGGAAGGAGATCGACGAGGTCCGCGCCCGCCATCCGGAGATCCGCATCCTGCGCTCCATGGAGGTGGACATCCTGGCCGACGGCAGCCTGGACCTGGAGGACGAGATGCTCGCCGGGCTCGACCTGGTGCTGGTCTCGCTCCACTCCCGCTTCGACCTGGCGCAGGAGCAGCAG
>JBJMGZ010000073.1:0-3943 GCA_045807605.1 Thermoanaerobaculia bacterium
AGACCCCGATGAGCAGCGAGCCGCCGTAGTAGCGCTGCGCGACCGCTTCGCGCAAGCCGGTCGCCTCGAACACGTCCCACCCGCGCTCGACGTCGCCGCCCGCGAGGAGGACCAGGTCGGCCTGATGGAGGAAGGAGCGGTCCTCCGGCTTCGGGTTCGAGGGGATCAGCCGGCAGTCGACGATCCCGATCTCGTCCATGGCCGCCTCGAAGAGCTGGTAGAACTCGGGCGCATCGCCATTCGAGGCGCCCAGATAGGCGGCCTTGAAGGACCGGTCCTGTCCGTCGGCCTCCAGGAGCTGGCGGGCGCGGGCAAGGAAGGGCTCGCCGCTCTCCTCGCGCCAGAAGAGGAGCTGGCTGTCGGCCAGCAGGAAGATCGGCTTGACGGTCGACATGGGGCGTATCTTATCGGAGGGCGGCCACGAGGGCCGCCCCTACTCGGCGTAGCCGAGAGCGCGAAGCTTCGCGGCACTCTCGGCGTCGATCTGGATGGCGAGCACCCGGTCCGACGCGGTCAGCCCCTTGGTGACCGAGGCCATCCAGCTCCGCAGGTCGGCGGAGACGGAAGCTGCCCGCATGTCGAGGCTCCGCGTCTCCCTCGGGTCTCTGAGCAGGTCGAACACCCATCGCCTCTTCTCTCCGATGCGGAAGATCTCCTTGCGCGCGCCGGCGAGCACCGCCACCTCGAGCAGACCCCTGGAGCGGGCGCTCTTCGCCTCCTGCATCGAGAGCACCGCGCCCTTGTGGGCCTGGAACCACATGACGCGGTCGCGCGGCGGCTCCGCCCCGCGGGTGAGGACCGGCGTCCAGTCGTACCCCCGGAACGTGCCCGGCACCGGCAGGCCCGCCAGGCCGAGCACGGTCGCGGCCACGTCGATGTTCAAGGCCGGGGCCTCCACCACCCCCGGCCGGATCTTCCCCGGCCAGATGAACCCCAGGGGGATGCGCAGCGTGGGCTCGTAGAGGTTGCGGCCGTGCCCCCAGTAGGAGTGCTCGCCCAGGCTCTCGCCATGGTCGGCCGCGAAGACGATCAGCGTGTTGGCGGCCAGCGACGGATCGCGCTCGAAGGCGGCCAGCAGCCGGCCGACCTGGTGGTCGGTGAACGCGACCTCGGTGTCATAGCGGTCCTGGCGCGCGACCTCCGACTTCCCGACCTGGATGCCGAGCCGGCCCGCGAAACCCTCCTGGAGGCGGTAGGGGGCGTGCGGCTCCACGTAGTGCACCCAGAGGAGAAACGGCCGCTTGTGGTCCTCCCGCTGCTCCTCCAGCCAGGCGAGCGAGGCATCGGTCAGGTCCTCGGCCGTGGCCTCGCCCTTGAACATGCCGAACCAGCGCTTGCGGCTGAACACCTCGTCGTAGCTCTGGAAATGGTCGCCCAGGCCGGAGATGCCGTTGCGCAGGGTCCAGTTGCCCACGAAGGCGGCGGTGCGGTAGCCGCGGCGGTCCAGCACGCGGGCGGCCGACAGGGCGTCCGGCCGCAGCCGCAGGCCGTTCCTCGTGGCGCCGTGCTCGTGCGGATGGAGCGAGGTGAACATCGAGCAGAGCGACGGATTGGTCAGCGGCTCGACCGTCCGCGCCTGCGTGAAGCGCACGCCCTGGGCGAGCAGGCGGTCCAGGTTCGGCGTGGTCGGCCGGCCGTAGCCGTAGGAGGACAGGCGGTCGGCGCGCAGCGTGTCGATGGTGACGATCAGGACGTTGGGAAAGCGCTGCGCGGGCTGGGCGTGCTGCGCCGGAGCGGCGGCGGGCAGGGCCAGGAAGAGACCTATCAGGATGCTAAGCTGGATGGCATGGAGGAGATCCGGCCGGATACGACGCCCAAGGAAGCTCCGGATGTCGAGAAGGCGGCGGCGGCGCAGAGCGGCGAGGCTCCGCGCTGGGGCAAGGGCACGGAGAACCCGGAGGACGGCCGGTTCCTCGAAGGTCCGCAGACCCGCACCTCCGAGCTCGCGCGGCTGTTCCGGATCGGCGCCGACTTCATCCGCGGCTTCCGGGCGCTGCATTTCGTAGGCCCCTGCGTGACCGTTTTCGGCTCGGCCCGCTTCCCCGAGGATCACCGCTACTACGCCATGGCCCGCGAGGTCGGCCGGCGCCTGGGCCGGGCGGGCTTCACGGTGCTCACCGGCGGCGGTCCCGGCATCATGGAGGCCGCCAACCGCGGCGCGCGCGACGTGGGCGCGCCGTCCCTCGGCCTCAACATCATCCTGCCGCACGAGCAGCGGCCGAACCCCTATGTCGACCGCTGGGTGGAGTTCCGCTACTTCTTCGTGCGCAAGGTGATGCTGGTCAAGTACTCCTACGCCTTCGTGATCCTGCCGGGCGGCTTCGGCACCATGGACGAGATCTTCGAGTGCGCCACCCTGGTGCAGACCGGCAAGATCCGCAGCTTCCCCCTGGTGATCCTGGGGAAGGACTACTGGAGACCCCTGTCGGATTTCATCTGCCATGGCATGGTCCAGGAAAAGACGATCCTGCCCGCGGACTGCGAGCGGATCCTGTTCACCGATTCGATCGACGAGGCGATGGACCGCATCATGAGCGCCGCGACCCAGGAGCTCGGGCTGGTCTGGGAGCCGGCTCCTCGCTGGTACTTCGGCGAAGGCCATCTGCGCACTTTGCAAAAGCCGCGCCTCGACCCGTCCGAGACCTCCGGACCGCCGGAGCGAGCCTAGCTTGCCCTGCGGCCGGTCCTGAGCTAGCCTTCGACACCAGACTCTTCCAGGAGCGAGCCGCACCTCTCATGCCCCGTACCCAACGCAAGATCTTTGTCCTCGACACCTCGGTCATCCTGTACGACTTCAACGCGATCCACAATTTCCAGGAGCACGACGTGGCGATCCCGATCACGGTGCTCGAGGAGCTGGACACGTTCAAGAAGGGGAACTCGGTCCTGAACCTCCAGGCCCGGGAGTTCATCCGCCAGCTCGACAAGCTGGCAGGGCACGGCATGCTCGACAGCTGGATCCCGCTCGACGGGCCGGCCCGCGGCAAGTTCCGCGTCCTCACGGACGAGAACGCGCCGGTCGACGCCGTCGAGGTCTTCGGCAACAAGAAGGCGGACCATCGCATCCTGAACGCCGCGCTCAGCCTCGCCCGCAGCGAGCCCGACCGCAAGGTCGTGCTGGTGAGCAAGGACATCAACCTGCGCTTGAAGGCGCGCGCCCTCAAGCTCCCGGCCGAGGACTACGAGACCGTCAAGATCAAGGACCTCGACCACCTCTACAAGGGCAAGAGCGAGATCGAGCTGCCCGATCCGGAGATCATCGACCGCCTCTACCGCGAGGAGTCGGTGCCGGTCGAGGAGATGTTCCCGGCCTCGGGCCAACCCGCGAATAGACCGGCGCCGAACCACTTCTTCATCCTGCGCAGCCAGGGGCGCTCGGGCCTCGGCTACTACAACCCGCGCACCGAGCGCATGGAACGAATCATCAAGCCGCTCGCCTATGGCGTCTCGCCGCGCAACGCCGAGCAGACGTTCGCCCTCCATGCCGTGCTCAACCGCGACATCCCCCTGGTGACGCTCTCCGGCGCCGCGGGCACGGGCAAGACGCTGCTGGCGCTCGCCGGCGCCCTGGAGCAGCGGCGCGACTTCCGCCAGATCTACCTGGCGCGGCCGATCGTGCCGCTGTCGAACCGCGACATCGGCTTCCTGCCCGGGGACATCCTGTCGAAGATCAACCCTTTCATGCAGCCGCTGTGGGACAACCTCGGCATCATCAAGAACCAGTTCGGCGAGCGCGAGCGGGAGTACAAGAAGGTCGACGAGCTGGTGGAGACCGAGAAGCTCCACATCGTGCCGCTCGCCTACATCCGCGGGCGCAGCCTGTCGAACGTGATCTTCATCGTGGACGAGGCGCAGAATCTGACGCCGCATGAAGTGAAGACGATCATCACCCGCGCCGGGGAGAAGACCAAGGTCATCCTGACCGGGGACATCTTCCAGATCG
>JBJMGZ010000074.1:0-17907 GCA_045807605.1 Thermoanaerobaculia bacterium
GCTTCGCCCCGGAGATCGCGGCCTCGCCGGCCTTCTGCGCCAGGGCCCGGTCGAGCGTCTGGCCCTGGAGGACCGCCTCCGCCTCCTTGCACCGCCAGGGGATCGGTGCCACCTGCCCCAGCACCACGCTCGCCTTCGTCACCCGGGGACCGTCCATCTGAAGCGCCACGGAGGCGGTGGCGAGCGACCAGTCCAGGGTCTCGCGCTGCCGCACCTCGTAGCTGGCGAGCCTCCGCCCCGCAACCGGCGCGACCGTGATCGAGGTCACGATCTCGCCCGGGGCGAGATCGTGCTCGCGCTCACCCGGATTCTGAGGAACGCGATAGAAGCTCTCCAGGTCCAGCTTGCGCTCCCCCTTGAGGCTGGCGATCGTCACCTGGGTCCCGAGGGCGACGAGGAGCGGCGCGATCGTGGACGGCGTCACGAAGGCGGCCGCCCCTTCGTTGCCCCCATCGCCAAATATCGCATGGTAGCGGTTGTCGCCCTCGGTGACCATCGACTTGCCGTCGCGCAGGGGAAGGAGCCCGAAGCCGTTGCGGAAGTACCAGCAGCGCGGCCGCTGGCAGAGGTTGCCCCCCACCGTGGCCACGTTGCGGATCTGCGGTCCGGCCACGCGCCCGGCCGCATCGGCGAGCGCCGCGTAGTCGAAGCGGAGCGCGGGGTCCGCGGCCAGCTCGTCGATCGTCACCAGGGCGCCGATCACGAGGCCGGCCTGCCGATCGAGCCGGATGCCGCGCAGGTCGCGCGGCTCCAGGATGTCCTTCAAGTTCACGAGCCGGGAGGGCGTCTCCACCTGGTCCTTCATCAGACCGAGGAGGTCGCTCCCGCCGGCCAGGGGAGCGCTCCCCGGGGAGGCGAGCAGGCTCACGGCCTGCCCGAGCATCGTGGGGCTCGCGTACTCGAACGGACGCATCAGGCAATCCTCTTTTCGAGGGCGTCCAGCACCCGTTGCGGCGTGAGCGGCAGGAACGGGACGCGCACGCCGATCGCATTGGCCACGGCGTTGGCGATCGCCGCGCCGGGCGAGATCACCGGCGGCTCGCCCAGGCCGATGACGCCGCGGTCGTCATAGCCCGGGCCGGTCATCAGGTGGACCACCAGCTCGCCCACGTCGGCGATGCCCGCCAGGCGGTAGGACTCGAAGTCCACGTTGAGCATGCGCCCGGTCACCGGGTCGATCACCTTCTCCTCGGAGAGCGCGTAGGAGACGCCCATGACGAGCGCGCCATAGACCTGGCTCTCCGCCGTCTTCCTGTCGATGATCAGCCCGCAGTCCTGGACCGCGACCATCTTCTCGATCTTCACCACCCCGGTCTCCACGTCCACCGCGACCTCGGCCATCTGGACTCCGCCGGCGCCGCTGCCGGTCAGCTCCGGCTCTCCCTGGGCTCCGGGATTGGCGCCGGACGCGGTCAGGGAATGGGTGCCCAGCACCTGCCGCCAGGTGAGCGAGCGGCCGGGCTCACCCTGGACGCGGATCCGGCCGTCCGCGGCTTCGAGCCGGTCCACGGTCGTATCGAGGAGCGGCGCGGCTTTTTCAAAGGCCTGGGCGAGCACGTTCATGGCCGCCCGCCGGGTGGACGAGCTGACGCCGCCCACCGTCGTGCTGCCGCCCGATCCGCCCGAGGCGGGATAGCGGCTGTCGCCGAGCCGGACCGTGACCGCCGGGAGCGGCAGGCCGAGGCTCTCGGCCGTGACGATCGCGATCACCGTGCGCGTGCCGGTCCCGAGGTCCTGGGAGCAGATCTTCGCCTCGGCCGTGCCGTCGGGGTGCATCGCGACCTCGCAGTTGCTCCGGTGCCCGCGGCCGCCCCAGGTGTGCAGGGAAAGACCCAGACCGCGCTGGACCGGCCCCTTCCCGGTGTTCGCCGATGCTCCGCGGGGATGCCAGCGCTCGCGCCAGCCCATGAGCCGGTCGGCGATCTCCAGCTCCTCGGTGTAGACCTTCGAAAGATTGCCCAGGATGCCCAGGTTCTTCTGCACCAGGTCGAGCGGGTTCATGCGCAGCTCGGCCGCCAGGTCCTCCACGGCCGACAGGGTGAGATAGCAGCCCTGGGGATGGTTGGGCGCGCGCCAGGCGCGGGAGCTGGCCGTGTTCGTGGGCACGGAGACGTGCTGGTGCCGCCGGTTGGGGACCTGGAAGACGTACGGGACCGGCGGGCTGCCCGAGCCGCCGAGGCCGCCGGAGCCCCAGGACTTCGAGCGCCAGGCGACGATCGTGCCGTCGGCGGCGGCGCCCACCTCGATCTCGGCATAGGCGGACGGCCGGTCGCCCGCGACCGTGAGCTCGGCGTCGCGCTCCAGCATGAGCTTGACCGGCGCGCCGGCCTGGCGCGCCAGCTCGGCGCAGACGATTCCCCAGCGGTCGACGCTGAACTTGCTGCCGAAGCCGCCGCCCATGTACTCGGTGATCACCCGCACGTTCGCGGCCGGGATCTCGAGCCCCTCGGCGAACTGGGCCGCCACCGCGGAGACCGCCTGCGTCGAGCACCAGGCCGTGAGCTGGTCGCCGTCCCATTTGCAGATCTGGCCGTGGGGCTCCAGGCAGTTGTGGGCGATCACCGGCATGCCGTAGGTGCCCTTCACCTTGACCGGGGCCGAGCCCATGGCCCCGTCGGGATCGCCCACGGACTCCTCGGCCGCGGGCCTGGTCTGCGGGGCAGCGGCGAGGTCCGCCTCGGAGACGAAGTGCGGCAGAACCTCGTACTCGACCCGGACCGCGCGCACGGCGTCGCCGGCGATCTGCTCGCTGACGGCGGCGATCGCCACGATCTCGTCGAGCGCCCACTGGACCTCGGCGCCCTCGCCCTGGACGAGGTGGACGGCCTTGACGCCGGGCATGGCCTGGGCGGCCGAGGTGTCGAGGCGGACGATGCGGGCATGGGCGTGCGGGCAGCGCACGAAGCGCGCGTGGAGCATGCCGGGGAAGCTCAGGTCGTAGGTGTACCTGGCCGCGCCGGTGACCTTGGCCGGGCCGTCCAGGCGCGAGATGCGCTGGCCGATGAGGCGGGGCTCCTTGGGCCAGGAGACGTCAACCATGGCCGTGCTTCTTGCCCTTCCCATCCTTCTTCTTCCGCGGCTTCTCCTCCTCGGGGCCGGCATCGGCGGCCTGGAGAACGGCCTTGCGCATGCCGGCGTAGGTGCCGCAGCGGCAGAAGTTGCCGGACAGGCCGAGATGGACCTCGCCGAGCGTCGGGTGGGGATTCTTGTCGAGCAGCGCCTTGGCGGCCATCACGAAGCCGGGGGTGCAGAAGCCGCACTGCTGGGCGTCGTGCTCGACGAAAGCGGCCTGGAGAGGATGGAGCCGGTTCGGCCGGCCGAGTCCCTCGACGGTCTGGATGGGGCGGCCCTGGGCCTCGATGGCGAGCACCGAGCAGGCGTAGACGGTCCTGCCGTCGAGGACGACGGTGCAGGCGCCGCAGGTGCCGCGGTCGCAGACCTTCTTGGCGCCGGTCAGATCGAGGTGGTCGCGCAGGGCGTCGAGCAGGGTGACCCGGGGCTCGAGCGTGGCCTGGCGCGTCTCGCCGTTGATCCGGAAGGTCATCGGGACCGCGCCCGGGCCGACGATCCCGACCCCCACCTCGGTCCTCGGCGCGGCTTCCAGCTCGGCAATCGCCGCGGTGCCGCCGAGGATGCCTGTGCCCAAGGCCCCGGCCGCCGCGCTGCCACGTAGGAAGTCGCGCCGCGAAAGGCCGCCATCCCGGGCCATCGCCCCTACCTCACCAGCCGCACTTCTGCCCCTTGTTCTGCTGGTCGAGCCAGGTCTTCAGGGGGGCGAAGTAGTCGATGATCGCCGTGGCGTCCATCCTGTCCTGGCCGGTGACGACCTTGAGGGCCTCGGGCCAGGGACGGCTCTGCCCCATGGCGAGCATGGTGCGCAGGCGCTTGCCGGCCTCGGCGTTGCCGTAGATCGAGCAGCGGTTGAGCGGACCCTTGTTCCCAGCCGCCTGGCAGAGGCCGCGGTGGAGCTGGAACTGGAGGATGTCCGCCAGGAAGTAGCGCGCGTAGGGCGTGTTGCCCGGCACGTGGTACTTCGCGCCCGGATCGAAGTCCTTCTCGCTGCGCGCCACCGGCGGCATCACGCCCTGATACTTCTGGCGCAGCTCCCACCAGCCCTGGTTGTACTCGTCCGGCCCGTACTCGCCGGAGAACACCTTCCAGCGCCACTGGTCGATCAGCAGGCCGAAGGGCAGGAAGGCCACCTTGTCGAGAGCCAGCCGCATGAGCAGGCCCAGGTCCTTGGACGTGTCGGGGACCTGCTCGATCAGGCCGATCTTCTTCAGGTACTCGGGCGTGATCGACAGCGCGATCGTGTCGCCCACGGCCTCGTGGAAGCCGTCGTTGGCGCTGTCCTGGTAGAGGAACGGCTGCTGGTTGTAGGCCCGCTGGTAGAAGTTGTGCCCGAGCTCGTGATGGACGGTCCGGAAGTCCTCGTCCGTGGGCTCGATGCACATCTTGATGCGCAGGTCGTCCTTGTAGTCGATGCTCCAGGCGCTGGCATGGCAGACCACGTCGCGGTCCGCGGGCTTGGTGAACAGCGAGCGCTCCCAGAAGGTCCCGGGCAGCGGCTCGAAGCCGAGCGAAGTGAAGAAGCTCTCGCCGTACTTGACCATCTGCCTGGCGTCGGTCTTCCTCCCCTTCAGGATCTTGTTCAGGTCGTAGCCCGGATCGGCCTGGGGCGGAGCCACCAGCTCGTAGATGTTGCTCCAGTCCTGCGCCCACATGTTGCCGAGGAGATGGGCCGGGATCGGCTTGTCGAGCGGCACGAGCTGGTCGCCGTACTTCTGGTTGAGGCGCGCCCGCACGTAGCAATGGAGCGACTCGTAGAGCGGCCGGACCTGCTGGTAGAGGCGGTCGAGCTCGGCCGCGAACGCATCCGGCTCCATGTCGTACTTGGAGCGCCAGAGCGCGCCGGTGTCGGAGTAGCCGAGCTCCCGGGCGCCCTCGTTGGCGATCTCGACCAGGCGCTGGTACTCGTCGCGCATCGGCGGCGCGACGCTGTGCCAGCCGACCCAGGCGTCGAGCTGCACCTTGGGGTCGCGGTTCTCGGCCAGGATGTTCTCGAGCTCCGTCAGGTCCTTGCAGTCGTCCCCCTTGGCGCCCTGAGGGCAATACTTGCCGGCGCCGTACTGGCTCTCCAGCGACGCGGCCAGGCGCGCCAGCTCGCCCGTCTTCTCGGGATCGGAGGGCGCCGGCAGGGTCAGGCCCCGCTTGAGCAGGTCGATCTGGCGCCGCAGGTCCTCGGGCAGCTTGACGTCGTCGAAGCGCGTCGCCCGCTGGGCGTAGTCCACGGCCGCGCCGAGCAGCACCTCGTTGCGCTGGGCGGCGAGGATCTCGGTGTCGTAGGTGATGTAGGTGGACTGCACCCAGGAGGCGCGCTGGGCTTCGATGCCGAGATCCAGGAGGCGGGTGCTGACCTCTTCGACGAGCTTGCGCGCGTCGGCCTCGGTCAGATTGGTCTGGGCAAAGGAAGGGGAGCCGGCCGCGAGCGCCAGGATGAGACAGCCTGCCGCGAGGACGGGCAGGCGGCGATCAGAGAGAGTCATAGGATTCCTCCGCAGGTTCGATGAAGGGGCGGGCACGCCCGCCCGGACTGAGAAGTATACCCGTCAGTCCGCCAGGACCTCCGCCATGCGCCGCAGCCCCTCCTCCAGGGTCTCGCGCGAGCAGGCGAAGGAGATGCGGATGTGATCGTCCGCGCCGAACGCGGCGCCGGGCACGACCGCCACGTTGGCTTTTTCGAGCAGGAACTCGGTGAGCTCGACCGACCCCCGGCGGCCCGGCCGGAAGGCGTCCGCCACCCGCGGGAAGGCGTAGAAGGCGCCGTCCGGCGGCCGGCAGTCGAAGCCGGGGAGCTGGTTGAGCCGCGGGATCAGCAGGTCGCGGCGGGCCTCGTACTCGGCGATCATCTCGCGCACCGCCGGCTCGGAGCTGCGCAGCGCCTCCAGCGCGCCCACCATGGCGAACGAGGTCGGGTTCGAGGTGGCATGGCTCTGGATGATGTCGACCGCCTTGACCACCGGCGCCGGCCCCAGCAGGTAGCCGATGCGCCAGCCGGTCATGGCGTAGGTCTTGGAGAACGAGCCCACCAGCACGACCGTGTCCGGGAACTCGGTGGCGAGCGCCGCGGCGCTGGCGTGGCGGCCGCCGCCGTAGACGAAGCGGTCGTAGGTCTCGTCCGAGATCACCAGCAGGCCGCGCGCCGCGGCCGTCTCGACGATCTGCCGCAGGTCCTCCGCCGGCACCACGCCGCCCGTGGGGTTGCACGGGGAGTTGAGGAGGATGGCGCGGGTGCGGCCGGTGATCGCCGCGAGGAGCGCGTCCGCGTGGATGCGGAAGCCGTCGGTGCCGGACATGGGGATCTCGACCGGCCGGGCGCCGGCGAAACGGATCTGCTCCGGCAGGCTGACCCAGGCGGGCGAGGGGAGGATGACCTCCTGCCCGTCCTCGAACAGCGCCAGGGCGAGCTCGAAGAGCGCGGCCTTGCCGCCCACGGTGATGATGGTCTGGGAGGCGCTCCAGGGCGAGCCGTAGCGGGAGCGATAGTCCGCGGCCACGGCGGAGCGCAGCTCGGGGATGCCGCTCCCCTGGGTGTACTTGGTGAAGCCCGCGTTGAGCGCCCGGCAGGCGGCGTCCACCGCCGCGGGCGGGGAGTTGAAGTCGGGCTCGCCGGCGCCGAAGTCGACGACCGGCACCCCGCGCGCCTTCAGCTCCAGGGCGCGCCTGGAAACCTTGAGCGTGGCGGATTCACCGATGCGGGAAACTCGCGAGGAGAGCTTCACGGGCGGGGATCGTATCAGAGAGGGGGCCGGTCGGCCCCCCTCTCCGACCCTCACTTCGGCCAGGTGCCCCAGACCGAGCAGAGGGCGGCGCCGTCCAGCGGGTTCAGCGTCCGGTGGACCCCGGAGTACACCGGGTTCATCACCGCCTCGAGCGGTGCGCCGATGTGGCCGATTCCGAGCGAGTGCCCGAGCTCGTGCAGGGCTACCGTTTCCAGGTCGATGCCACCGCCGCTGCCGGCGCTGCCGAGCAGCCAGGCGAAGCCCTGGTTGTAATAGATCTCGTTGGCCGCGGTGTCGAGATAGCCGTCCGCGTTCAGGTCGGCGGGCTTGCCGTCGGGGCCGATGTAGATGAACGTGACGGAGAAGGCCAGCACGGTGCCGGCGCTGCCTTCGCCGTTGACCGCGTCGAAGAAGGACGGGGGCATCCAGCCGGCGTGGACGATGTCGGCCAGGCGGTAGTCGCCGAAGCCGCCATATCCCAGCAGGCCGTCGAAGATGTCGGGGTCGGCGCCGCCGTCCCTGCGCTTGACTATGCCGACCTTGCCCGAGAAGCAGGGCACGGAAGACCAGCTCGCCATGGCATGGTCGATCGACGCCTCGATCCCGGCGGCGGCGAGGCCGCTGCCGGAGATGCCGGCCTGGTCGACCAGGTAGGTCAGGTTGGAGCCGTCCGCGCCACGGCGGGGATCGCCGGGGACCCAGCGGAACGGCTGGCGGTGGAGCCGGCTGCTGGAGCGGCCTTCTCCGAGGGTGAGGACCTCGATCTGCTCGACCTGAATGTCCATCCAGAGGGCCTTGAGCCCCCCGTTGTACTCATTCATGGTCTCGATCGTGTACGGGTCGCCCTCCTGGGCGTGGAGCGCGGAGGGCGCGAGGAGCACGGCTGTCATCGCCACCATCGTCGCGACCAGCGCGGTGACGGCCACGGCTCCGAGGCTGCGGACTTTCCTGTCCATCTTCCCATCTCTCCTTTCGAGTCCCGACATCCATCAACACATCAGAGAGGCCTGAAGGCCCCCACCCATATAGGAGTGCCGCGAGAACGGAAAAAGAAGACGGGCCGCTTCGCGGCCGGCCAAAAGGGGCGTGCTATCCTGACCCGGCGGCCGGTTTTCCCCCTGCCTGCGACAGCCGGAACCCCGCTCGAGGAACAGAAATGACGACAGATCCATCCCCTTGCGTCCGAACTGCCCGCCTTCCGGCAACCCTCTCTCTCGTGGCCATCGCGCTGCTGTTTGCAATTTCTGCGCCTGCGCAGCCGCTCCGCCAGGAGAAGGCCGAGGTCGGCCTGCTCGCCGACCGCACGGCTTACGAGCCGGGCGAGACCGCCCGCGTTGCCGCCAAGGTGACCGTCGAAGAAGGGTGGCATGTCAACAGTAACACACCGACGTTCGACTACCTGATCCCCACGAAGCTCGACCTGGAGCTGCCCGCGGGCTGGCCGGAGGAGACCCTCCGCTACCCGAAGCACGAGATGAAGACGTTCGCCTTCGCGGACCAGCCGCTGGCGGTCTACGACGGCGAGCTCGTGATCCTGGCCGAGATCAAGGTCCCGGCCGACGCCCGGAACGGGCCGGTGCCGGTGCGCGGCGCGCTGCGCTACCAGGCCTGCAACGACTCGCAGTGCCTGCCGCCCGTGACGACCGAGGCCACGGTCACGCTGACCGTCGGCTCCGGCGGCACGCCGATCGCGAGCGACCTGTTCCACAACGCCGTCTCTCCGCCCTCTCCCACCTCTCCAAGACAGCCCGGTCCCGGGCGGGGCCTGGGGGTCATGCTGCTCCTCGCCCTGCTGGGCGGGCTCATCCTGAACGCCATGCCCTGCGTGCTGCCGGTGCTCTCGCTCAAGGTCTTCGGCCTGGTGCGCAGCGCCGGCCACGGCCGCCTGGAGGTGGTGCGCGGCGCGCTCGCCACGGCCGCGGGCATCCTGGCGTCGTTCCTCGCCCTCGCAATCGCGGCCATTGGGGCCAAAGCCGCGGGCGCGGCCGTGGGCTGGGGCATCCAGTTCCAGCGCCCCGGCTTCGTGGCGTTCCTGGCCGTGGTGGTGGTGCTCTTCTGCCTGAACCTCTGGGGCCTCTTCGAGATCACGCTGCCGCAGCGCCTGGCGCAGCTCGGCGGCTCGGGTCCGCGCGAGGGGCTCGCCGGCCACTTCGCTTCAGGCCTGTTCGCCACACTGATGGCGACCCCCTGCTCGGCGCCGTTCCTGGGCACCGCGATCGGCTTCGCGCTGGGGCAGGAGGCGCCGGCGATCCTCGCCATCTTCGCGGCGGTCGGCCTCGGCATGGCCCTTCCCTACCTGCTGCTGGCCGCGGCGCCGGGCACGGCGCGGCTCCTCCCCCGGCCGGGCGCCTGGATGGACACGCTGCGCGGCATCATGGGTTTCCTGCTCGCGGCCGCCGCGGTCTGGCTGTTCTACGTGCTGTCGAGCCAGATCTCGCTGGAGCGGCTGGCGGCGATCCAGCTCGGGCTGCTGACCCTGGCGCTCTTCCTCTGGCTGCGCCACCGGCACATGGCCTCCGGCAGCCCGCGCAACGGCATGCGGTGGATCGCCGAGGCCGGCATGATCGCGGCCGTGGCGCTGACGATCGGGATCGCTGCCGTCTCTCCGGCGATCGGATCGAACCCGCGGCTCACCGCGCAGTCCGCGCCGGGCCTCATCGAGTGGCAGCCCTGGGACCGCGCCCGCGCCGAGTCGCTGGCCGGCGAGGGCCAGCTCGTCTTCGTGGACGTGACCGCCGACTGGTGCTTCACCTGCAAGGTCAACGAGCGGCTGGTGCTGGAGACGCCGGAGATCGCGGGAACCTTCGCGGAGCACGGCGTGGTCGCGATGAAGGCGGACTGGACGAACCGCGACGACGAGATCGGCAGGTTCCTGGCCGAGCACGGCCGCTACGGCATCCCGTTCTACCTGCTCTACCGTCCCGGCCAGGAGCCGCGGGTGTTCAGCGAGCTGCTGACCAAGGACGGGCTGCGGGAGGCGGTTCAGGTGGCGGCTTCCGTCGCTCAGCGCTGATCGGCGCCCCGCTTCTTCTTGACCTCTTCACGCAGCGCGCGGATCTTCTCCAGCCTCTCTTTGAGCTTGGCCTCGAAGCCCTTGCCCTGGGGCTCGTAGAAGCGCGTGCCCTGGATCGAATCGGGCAGGCAGTCGAGGCCGCCGGTCCCCTCCTCCGTGTCGTGCGCGTAGACGTAGCCCTTGCCGTAGCCCAGCCCTTTCATGAGCCCGGTCGGCGCGTTGCGGATCGACTTCGGGACCGGATCGGCCGGGCGCTCCTCGACCGTGCGGCGGGCGAGGCCGTAGGCGGCATAGACGGCGTTGCTCTTGGGCGCGAGCGCCAGGTAGAGCGCGGCCTCGGCCAGGGCGAGCTCGCCCTCGGGGGAGCCGAGGCGCTGGTAGGCGTCCCAGGCCGCGAGGGTGAGCGGCAGGGCCTGCGGGTCGGCCAGGCCGACGTCCTCGCTCGCGAAGCGGACCATGCGCCGGGCGAGGTAGCGCGGGTCCTCGCCGGCCGCGAGCATGCGGGTCAACCAGTAGAGGGCGGCGTCCGCGTCGCTGTCGCGCAGCGACTTGTGGAGGGCGGAGATCAGGTTGAAGTGCTCCTCGCCGGACTTGTCGTAGAGCAGCACCTTGCGCTGGGCGAGGCGCTGGACCGAGGCGGCGTCGAGGAGGCTTTCCCCGGACGAGACCGCGTCTGCCACCGCCAGCTCCAGGAGGTTGAGCGCCCGCCGGGCGTCGCCCGAGCCGAGCCCGGCGAGCGAGGCGAGCGCGTCGTCGTCCGCCTCCACGCCCGATTCTCCAAGGCCGCGCTCGGGATCCTTGAGCGCCCGCCGCATCAGCTCGATCAGCTCCTCGGCCGAGAGCGCTTCGAGGACCACCACCCGGCAGCGGGAGAGGAGCGCGGCGTTGAGCTCGAACGACGGGTTCTCGGTGGTGGCGCCCACGAGCACCACGTCGCCGCGCTCGACGTAGGGGAGGAAGGCGTCCTGCTGCGCCCGGTTGAAGCGGTGGATCTCGTCCACGAAGAGCAGGGTGCGGCGCCCCTGCGCCTTGCGCAGCCGCACCGCCTCGGCCATCACGTCCTTGACCTCCTTGATGCCCGAGGTCACGGCCGAGAAGGGAACGAAATGGGCCGACGTCTCGGTCGCGATGAGCCGCGCGAGCGTGGTCTTGCCGGAGCCCGGGGGTCCCCAGAAGATCAGCGAGGGCACCCGGTCCGCCTCGATCGCCCGCCTCAGGAAACCGCCCTCCCCTACCACCTCCTCATGGCCGATCAGCTCCGCGAGCGTCTGCGGCCGCATGCGCTCCGCGAGCGGGGCGGGAGCGCCGGGCGCGGCGCCGTCGTCAGGGCGCGGGGCGCCGGAAGCGGGCTCCTGGTCGTCGAAAAGGGTGCGTGGCATGGTTGAGTTATACGCCAGTTTTGCGAGCTGGGCGTATAACCGGGAACACGGACAATCACGGACGAACACGGACAGTCCGCAGTGCAATGGTCCGTGTCAGTCCGTGTTCGTCCGTGTTCGTCCGTGTCAGACCCGAGCCACCTCCACCCGGGCGTCGTTGAAGCAGGCCCCCTGGCCCAGATCGGTGAAGGTGTCGGGGGAAACCGCGTTGGCCGTGGTGCCGGAGAGGGTCTGGTGGCTCCAGAGGCCCTTGGGGAGGACGACCACGCCGGGCTTCACGTCCCGGGTCAGCCGCGCCTTCACCCGCACCTCGCCGTAGACGTTCCAGATCCGCACCTCGTCGCCGTCCGCGATGCCGCGCAGGCCTGCGTCGTCCGGATGGATCTCCAGCGGACAGAGGTCGCGGTAGAGGTTCCCCAGGTAGGAGCTGATCGTCCGGCCCGTGGCCGGCGAGATGAGCGCGAGGGAACGGCCGTCCGGGTCTTCCTGGTAGGCGTACATCCCGAACGGCGCCTCGCGGTCGAGAGCTTCGGGCAGGAGGTGGGCCTTGCGGTCCGGCGTCAGGGGGAAGGAGTCCAGGAACTGGACGGGCGCCCAGCCGGTGTCCGGGAGGGCGGTGCCGTCCCGGTCGAGCTCGGCGCGCATGCGCCCGCTGCGGGAGAGGAGCGCCGCCTCCAGCTCGGCCGCGGTCTCCGGCTCACCGGGCCGGCTCAGGCCGAGCCGGCGGCAGAGGTCGCCGAAAACTTCATAATTCGGCCGCGCCTCCCCGCCGGCCGCAGTAGCTGAAACCACCGCTTCCGACCGCTGCATCAGCATCGAGCCGTAGCCGCGCGACAGCTCCCGGTGCTCCAGAAACGCGGTGGCCGGCAGCACGAGGTCGGCATAGCGCGCCGTGTCGGTCCACGACTGCTCGAACACGACGGTGAACAGATCCTCCCGCTCCAGTCCGCGGCGGACCATCTCCTGGTTCGGCATGGTCGCGAGCGCGTTGCAGTTGTAGACGAAGAGCACCTGGACCGGCGGGCTCTTCTCCTCCACGAGCGTCCGCCCGAGGAGGTTCATGTTGATCACCCGCGTGGCGGGCTCGGGCTCGCCGATCACGGCCGGCCGGTCGAACGCGAACGCGCCCGAGTTGCTCAGCGTGTAGCCGCCGCCGCGCACGCCGAACTTGCCCCCGACCGCCGGCAGCGCGAGCACCGCCGCGACCGCCGAGCCGCCGTTGCGGTTGCGCTCCAGCCCCCAGCCGCAGCGGATCGCCGCGGGCGAGGCCTCCGCGTACATCCGGGCGAGGAGCGCGATCTCATCGGCCGCCACGCCGGTGACCTCCGCGGCGCGCTCGAACGTCCATTGGAGAGCCCGTTGCCGCAGCTCCTCGGCGCCGTGCGCGTGCTCGCGCAGGAAGTCCCAGTCCGCCAGCCCCTCCTCGAAGAGGAAACGGTGGATGGCGAGCGCCAGCGGCAGGTCGGTCCCGGGCCGGGGAGCGAGGTGGAGGTCCGCCTTCTTGGCCAGGTTGGTTCTCCTGGGATCGACCACGGCGAGCCTGGCCCCGCGGCGCTGCGCCTCCTGGAGGATCGGCACCAGGTGGATGCCGGACGCGGAGGGGTTCACCCCCCAGGCCACGATCAGCTTCGAATGGACGTAATCCGGCAGCGCGATGCCCGCCATCTTGCCGTAGAGGCCGGTCGCGGCCCGCCCGGTCGCGGCCGCGCAGACGGTGCGCGCCAGGCGCGACGCGCCGAGCCGGTAGAACAGGCGGGCGTCGGTGGTGTCCTGGGTGAGGAGGCCGTTCGAGCCGCCGTAGGAGAACGGCAGGATCGACTCGCCGCCCCAGCGCTCGCGCGCCCCGCGCATCTTGGCCACCGCGAGGTCCAGGGCCGCATCCCAGGAGACCGCCTCGAACCGGCCTTCCCCCTTTTTCCCCACGCGAACGGAGGGGTGGAGCACCCGGTCCTCGCCGTAGAGCAGCTCGGGAAAGCGGCGGACCTTGGAGCAGATGTACCCCTGGGTCAGCGGATTGACATGGCTGCCGTCGATCTTCACGACCTTGCCGTCCTGGACGCGCACCTCGAGGCTGCAGGCGTCCGGGCAGTCGAGCGGGCAGGCGGAGGGGAGGACCTGGGCGGTGGGGAGAAGGGGCTCGGCCATGGGGACATTGTATGATGCACACCGTCCGGCCGGCAGGTGTCACGTTTCCCGGTTCCCGCGCACCTCTCCCTTTCGGAGGATTGTCCTGCATGAAGAGCCCGCATCGCTCCTGTCCGCTCCTGGTCCTGCTCCTGGCCGGGCTTGCCTTTACCGCTCAGGCGCAGACCCCCGCGGACGGCGGCGGCGAGACGGTCGACGTCGAGATCAAGATCGTCCCCTTCTACGCGGTGGACGCGGAGGGCAGGCCGGTCTTCGACCTGAAGCAGGACGAGGTGGAGCTCCGGCTCGACGGCAAGCCGCTCGCCGTGGACACCTTCGACGCCTTCTCGAAAGAGGGAGAGGCAGGCAAGGAAGCTACGAAAACGCCGGCAAGGAGCAAGACGCCGCGCCGCCACGTCGTGCTGTTCTTCGACACCGCGTTCTCCTCGCCGCGCGGCTTCGAGACCGGCCGGGAGTTCGCGGTGAAGATGGTGGGAGAGCTGCCGGAGAGCGATCTCCTGTACCTGGTCACGCACGAGTTCCAGACCGGCCTCAAGCAGCGGCTCGGCCCCCTCGCCGCCACCGCGGCCGGCAAGGCCAAGCTGCTCGCCGAGATCGAAGGCCTCAAGCCCGAGATCGGCCAGATCACTCCCGAGACCGAGTTCAGCATGACCATGACGACGCGCGGCAGCACCACCAAGCGCGGCGCCCCCTCCGGGCAGAACATGGTCGTGGACGAGCCCCTGCGCACCACGCAGCAGGCGCAGATGGAGAGCGTGGCCCATACCCTGGCCGAGTCCATCCAGGCGCTGGCCGACCAGTTCCAGCGCATCCACGAGCCGAAGCTGCTGGTCTTCCTCTCGCAGGGCATCGATCCCACCCTCTACTGGGTGGGCAGCGACCTCAAGCTCAACGCCACGGCCGAGAACCCCGACCTCATCGTCAAGGGCAGCCAGTACACCGGCCTGCACAAGCTGTACGAGAAGCCGCTGCAGCAGCTCGCCGACACCGGCACGATGAGCCTCTTCGTCAACCTGGACGACCAGGCGAAACGGCAGCGGGTGAACGACTCCTCGCTGCAGCACATGGCGCGGGCGAGCGGCGGCCTGTACCTGGGAGGCGTGGACGCGGCGCTGGTGAGCGACCGCGCCGCGCGCTCGACCGCGGCGTATTACGAGGCCGGCTTCTACCTGACCTCGTCCGACCTGAAGCCCTCCCGCGGCAAGGTGGAGGTGGTGGTGAACCGTCCGGGTGTGAGCACCTGGTCGGCGGGCACGATCAAGACGCGCGAGACCTGGCGCGGGCTCACCGACGACGCCCGGCGCCTGCTCATCGTGGACCTGGTCGAGGGCGAGCAGCGGGCGCGCAAGCCGGTGAAGCTGACCCTGGAGAACCTGCCCGGCAACGTGCAGGGAGGCCGCACCGCGGCCGGCACCACCCGCCTCCAGTTCCAGGCCGGCTGGCCGCAGGAGCTCGCCGGCCGCAAGGTGGACCTCTACAACGTCCTCCTGGAGCCGCGCAAAGGCCCGCCGAACGTGCTCCGCTTCGACCGCCACGAGGGCACGCACGTCGGCCCCCAGGGCGTCGAGATGGAGCTGCCCGGCAAGTCGGCCTACATCTGGGGCATCGTGGCGATCGAGCCGGCGACCGGCAAGGCCTGGTACCGGCGGTTCCAGCTCAAGGGGCAGTAGGGTGTTACGCTGCCGCCCATGCCGTTGCGAGCTCTCCTCCTGGTCCTCCTGATCTCGCTGCCCCTTTCCGCCGCCACCCTTCCCGCGGACTTCACGGAGACCCTGCTGGCCCGGGGGATCGTCCGGCCCACGGCCATGGCGCTGGCTCCGGACGGCCGCATCTTCGTCTGCGAGCAGACCGGCGCGCTGCGGGTGATCAAGGACGGCCAGCTCCTCCCCCAGCCGTTCGTGACCGTGCCGGTCTTCACCGAGGGGGAGCGCGGCCTGCTCGGGGTCACCGTCGATCCCGACTTCCCGCGCACGCCGCACGTCTACGTCTACTACACGGCCATCAAGCCGATCGTGCACAACCGGGTCAGCCGCTTCACGGTCTCCGGAGACCGCGCCGTCCCGGGGAGCGAGACCGCCGTCCTCGACCTGCCGCAGCTCGCGAAGCCGATCCACAACGGCGGCGCCATGCACTTCGGCCCGGACGGCCGCCTCTACATCGCCGTGGGCGAGAACGCCGTGCCGGAGAACGCCCAGAACCTCGACAACCCGCTGGGCAAGATCCTCCGCATCGGCAAGGACGGCTCGATCCCGTCCGACAACCCCTTCGCCGGCCGCGCCATCTGGGCCTACGGCCTGCGCAATCCGTTCTCCTTCGCGTTCCAGCCCGGCACCGGGCGCATGTTCATCAACGACGTGGGCAGGAAGACCTGGGAGGAGATCGACGAAGGCGAGCCCGGCGCCAACTACGGCTGGCCGGTGACCGAAGGTCCCACCACGGACCCGGCCTACAAGGCGCCGCTCTACGCCTACCGCCACGGCCCCACCCCGGAGACCGGCTGCGCCATTTCCGGCGGCGCGTTCTACGATCCGGAGGAGGCGCAGTTCCCTTCCGAGTACCTCGGGACCTACTTCTTCGCCGACTTCTGCAGCGGCTGGATCCGCCGCCTCGATCCCGCGACGGGGACTGCCCGGGCTTTCGCCACGGACATCGGCGGCCCCATCGGCCTTCAGGTCGGAGACCACGGCAGCCTCTACTACCTGGCCTACGAGGACGGGACGGTCTCGCGCATCGACTTCACCGGCAATCCCGCGCCGCGCATCACCGCCCAGCCCGAGGACCTGAAGGTCAGCCTCGGCGCTCCCGCGGTCTTCTCTGTTGGAGCGAGCGGAGCCCCGCCGTTGCGCTACCAGTGGCGGCGCAACGGCATTGACATCCCGGGCGCCACCGAGCCGGGCTACACCCTCCCCAAGGCCGAGGAGAGCGCGGTCTTCGACGTGGTCGTCGCGAACGATCACGGCAGCGCCACGAGCGACCCGGCGGTCCTGACCGTGGTCGACGACCAGCCGCCCACGCCCCGTGCCACCGTTTCAAGCCCGCTCTACCAGGGCGGCCAGACGATCGCCTACGCCGGAGACGCCGACGATCCGGAGGATGGCCCGCTGCCCGCCTCCGCCCTCACCTGGAGGATCGACTTCCATCACGCGGATCATTTCCATCCGTTCGTCCCCGACACGCCGGGAACGGCCGGAGGCACGTTCACCGTCCCCACGATCGGCGAGACCTCGCCGGATGTCTGGTTCCGCATCCACCTGACGGCACGGGACTCGGCCGGCCTGACCGGCACGGCGTTCGTGGACGTCCTGCCGCGCAAGGTGCACCTGACCTTCCTCACCGACCCGCCCGGGCTCCAGGTCCTCCTGGATGGAGAGCCGCGGACGACCCCCTTCACCGAGGAGGCCGTGGCCGGACTGCTGCGCACGATCGGGGCCGCCGCGCCCGTCTCCTGGTCGGACGGCGGCGCCGCGGTCCACGAGATCGCCACCCCCGCGGCCGATACCACCTACACGGCCGTGTTCGAGGCCACCGGGACCCGGCACGGCCTCATGGCGACCTACTTCGACGACCGCAACCTCTCCCAGCCGGTCCTGACCCGCATCGACCCGAACGTGGACTTCCACTGGGGCCAGGGCTCGCCGGCTCCGGGCATCGGCACGGACACCTTCAGCGTCCGCTGGACGGGCAAGCTGCAACCCACCGTGACCGGCCCGCACACCTTCCTGATCCGCGCCGACAACGGCGCCCGCCTGTGGATCGACGGCAGGCTCCTGATCGACGTCCAGAACCGCGGCACGATCCCGCTCGAAGCGGGAAGGAGCTACGACCTGCGCCTGGAGTACTACGAGAACAAGGGAGCGGCCCTGGTGCAGCTCCTCTGGCAGGCCCCCGGAGTGGGCCGGCAGGTCGTGCCCGAGAGCCAGCTCACGCCCTAGATGCTCTTTTCTGCCGCGAAAAGGAGCGAATCCGCTGCGAAACCGGGCTTCGCCCAAGCTCTGCAGCGCTCGCGGGGGCCGGGAGAAGAGATTCTTGCCGCGAAACCCGCGGGTCTTACCGCGATACCCGGCGGTTTCGCATCTCTCCAGACCATGCGCACCCGAGATCTCTGGTAATTCGCGGCATTCAACTCTCGGCTCGCAGCCTCTGACAGAGAATTAGCAGCTTCGAACCGCAGCCGCGCAGTCGGCCCGAACCAGGGAGCGGTGCGCCAGCGTCATCTCGCGGCAGGAGAAGCGGAAAATGCCGCGAAACATCCGATGAACGCTGCGAGCTGCCAATCTTCAGCGCTCGAATGGAGAAGATACGCGGCATTTTTCTCTCAAGTCGCGGCAGGCGAGCCTGCGCGGCTCGCATGGCTCCGCCCCAACACGATACAATCAGCACGTAAACGCCGATCAAGCCCATCGGGTCCTTACGGGCAGGCGCACGCGCCGAGCTGAGCAAGATGACTTCGACTTCTTCGGGTGAGGAGAATCCCCGCATGACCATGCCGCTTCGACCGGCGCTGAGGGCGCTGCTGCCCTTCGCGCTCTCCCTGGCCCTCTTCGCTGCCGCGGCCGCGGCCCAGACGGCCACCCTCGCCGAGGACATC